>NZ_JACOOP010000041.1:0-31979 GCF_014287725.1 Clostridium sp. NSJ-49
ATCAATTTTATTGTAGGTTTGTTTACCATACAATAAAAAATTCAAACTTATATAATTTTCAAAGAGCGAGCAATTCTATGAAAAATCAAGCTATTTTTTCATATCAACTTAACAGATTCATAAAATAAATTAAAACTTTATTATATTATATCAATTTTCATAATTATAATATTTATATTTTGGACATTTGTCCTTAAATTATTTTATATATCTTATTTATCATAATTTATATGATATAATCTATTTACTTTATTAATAAGGAGAGAATTAAAATGAATAGTTTATCTTATCTTTTAGAAACTTGTCCTAGTCATATAAAGCAAGATTTTTTAAATATAACTTTTAATAGTTTTGATAAGATTTTATTTCAAAATGAAGCTGCTAATTCTGTCTATATAATAAAAAAAGGTAAAGTTAAAGTTTATTCTTTAACTCCTACTGGAGTTAAATACTTAGAAAGAATCTATTGCGAATATGAAATATTTGGTGAGTTAGAAATATTTATTGATAAGCCTATATTAAATTATGTAGAAGCATTAGAACCTTGTGAAGTAATAAAAATACCTAAAAAGTCTTTTTTAGACTGGATTAGATATGATTCTGATTTTTCTTTATATATACATATACAATTGTCCCATAAGCTATATACTACCTCAATCAATAGTAAGGCAAATATAGTTTATCCTTTGAAATATAGATTAGCGTTCTTTTTATGGCGTTTCCTAGAAGAACATGATTTAGACACTATACACAAAGATTTATTAGTAGAAGGTGTTGGGTCAAACATTAGAAGTGTTAACAGAATTATTAAAGAATTAAGTAATGATAATATAATTGATTATAATAAAGGGCACATTAAAGTAAAAGATATTAATAAACTACTTGATATAATTTTTTTCTGCTAATTATGATTAAAATAATATAATCTTTTAATACTCATTAGGAGGGATACTATGATAGATAAAAAACAATTAATAGAAAAGGCTTTTGCAGCTCAAGAATTTTGCTACACTCCATACTCAAACTTTGATGTAGGCGCAGCTTTACTATGTGATAACGGTAATATTTATACAGGTTGTAATATAGAAAATGCTGCATATACACCAACAAACTGTGCTGAAAGAACTGCTTTTTTCAAAGCAATCTCTGAAGGAGAAAAGAAATTTACTGCTATAGCTATTGTTGGTAATAAACACGGTATTAAAGCTGGTGAAGGTGACTTCTGCGCTCCTTGTGCTGTATGCAGGCAAGTTATGGCAGAATTTTGCGATTTAGATACATTTAAAGTAATTATTGCTAAAAGTACAGAAGAATACTTAGAGTATACCCTTGGTGAACTTCTTCCTTTAGCTTTTACAGGAAAAAACTTAGAATAAATTTAAAAGACTGAAGTACTAATGATTTAATACTTCAGTCTTTTTCTAATTTATATTATTATACCTTCAAAATGATCAATTTCATGTTGTATAATCTGTGCTGTAAATCCATTAAAAATTTGTTTATGCTTTTTAAAATCTCTATCGAAATATTCTACCTCTATTGTTTCATATCTCTTTGTTTTTCTAAAGCCAGTTAAAGATAAACAGCTTTCTTCTGTTTCATAAGCTTTTTCCTTTTTTAATATAACTGGATTTATCATAGGAACTATAATATTACCTATACTAAACACTAATATACGCTTTTTAACTCCTATCATATTAGCTGCCATACCTACACAATATTCTAAATTTACTCTTAATGTATCTATTAAATCATCAACAACTGCAATATCATTTTTAGTTGCAGGTTCTGACTTTTGCGATAAAAATAATACATCCTTCATAATTGGTCTTATCATATTAACTCCAACCTTTCTAATTTCTATCTCTCATTATATATCAAAATTTATTTTAAACATATTTAATTATACACATTATTTATTTCTTAAATCAAAAGAGACTGTAGATTAAAGTTAATTCTTTACCTCTACAGTCTCTTAATTAATAACACATATTATTTATAATCTGTCTTGGTAGATGGTTCATCTTCTCCAAAAGGAGTATTTTCAAGAGCTTTATTTCTTACATCTTGAGCGTAATTTGAAGATGATGGATCAGTGTTGACCTTACTATTTTTTTATTTTTCATAGTAATACCTCCTATAATTATAAATTAAATGTATTCTCTAATTTAGCTTATCCATTTCTTTAAATATTTATATATTAATTTAAATTTTCATAAAGTTACTATCTAATTTATGAGAATATAGCTTTCCTAAAATAAAAACACCTACAAAATTAATTGTAGGTGCTATTAAAGCATAACTTATAATTATTTTTAAAATATACTCTATTCTCTAAGTATATCTATTATATCCTGACCATACTTATCAATCTTACTAGGTCCAAAACCTATTATTTGAATAAGCTTCTTTTTATTATCTGGATTAAGCTTAATTATTTCCTCTATCATTTCATCATTATATATATAATACGGCTTAATATTTTCTTCTCTAGCTTTATAAGTTCTATATTTCTTAAGCTCATCAACTAACTGTTCATAAGACTTTACTTTATCTAAAACCTCATTATTTAAATTTTCATCAATAACTTCTTCTTTAGAGCTATATCCAATATCCTCTATAATAGATTTTTCTTCTAATTTTACTTCTATAAAATCTATTTCAGTTAAATTGTATTTTTTATTATAATCATATTTTATATCAATGTTATTTGCTATAAAATATTCAGCTATTTTCTTCATCTTATCTTCAAACATTTTTTTCTCTTTACTGTAGCAACTTAATTTTCTATTTATAAGTTCTGTTAACTCATCATAAGTAAAAATCTCATATTTAACTTTCTTAGGTGCTTTACTCTTATTAACTATACTCTTATCATTTGATACAATAATGCTCGAAAAAATAGGTAATGTTTTAATTATTCTAGCTTCTATTAAAAGATCTCTAACTACTTTTACATTTTTATTATTTTGTAATATAGGACTAATAACTTTCTCGCTATCTATAATCTTATTATTTTTATCTTTTATATATCTAACAAAGTCTCCTGCTTCATTTATATGTATCTCTCCATTAAGCCCCTTAGTCTCTAATATCATAACAAACATAGTTGTAATTACTATAAAGTCTAATTGTGCTATATAGTCTCCATCCTTTATTTTTATATCATGTAAACATATCATCGGTATAGAAGAATTCTTTAACTCAAGATACACATTCTTTTCCCCTTGTATTACATTATTTAAAAATTCTATATTTCTTTCTATATATTTAACCTTACTAGACTTAACCTTATCTTTTAACTCTAATAAGTCACTTAATTCTTTATTTTCTTCTTTAAAATCTTTATAAAACACTGGTGTTTTTATTTCTCTTATGCCAAATAAATTTTTAAATATTGCCATCTCTATACGTCCTCCTTATGTAAATATTATAGCATATTTTCTATATAAGTTAATATTTAGCACAAGAAGAACAAAAATAAAATGCAAAGCACTTTGGTGAAAAGTAGCCTTTTCACTTCGACGAAGTCGACCTTTCACCTGTGAGCTTTGCAAACAATTTATTCCTATTGTCTTACAGGTAATATAATAATAAATTCACTACCTTTACCTAATTCACTTTCTACCCAAATAATACCATTATGAAGTTCTATTAATTGTTTACTTAAAGTTAATCCTAATCCACTTCCACCATGTTCTTCGGTACTCTCTAAGTATGTCTGTGAAAATCTATCAAAAATACACTTATGATACTTAGGATCTATTCCTATTCCATTATCTTTTACAGATATTTTTATCCTATCACCTAAATCCCATATGAAAACTTGAATTATTCCATCTCTATTTGTAAATTTAATAGCATTTGATATTAAATTCATTATAACTCTTTCAATTTCTATATCATCGCACTCTATTATCTTTTCTTCTATAAAAGGTTCAATAATAAGTTCAATACCATTTTCCTCAATTAATTCCTTCATAGATAATGCTAGTTCTTCAACTAAATACACTATATCATGCTGCTTAAAATTCAACCTATATGTTCCAGACTCTATCTTAGACGTATATATTATATTATCTATTAAATTCATAAGCCTTGTACAATTTCTCTTTATACTATTCATATAATAAGCCATTTTTTCCTTAGAAATTTTCTGTTCTTGATTATTTAAATTTTCTATAACCTTTTGAGTAGATGATATTATATTTAATGGAGTTCTTAATTCATGCGATAGATTTATGAAATAATTATTTTTATATTTTTCATGACATAACAATTTTGAATATAGAATATCATTTTCAATTAACTTATTATTTAATTCTAGTGTCCTTTGTTTTACCATACTATCTAAGATTTTAACCCTATTCCATATTACATAAATTATAATAATTACTAATGTACAATAGCCAAAATAAGCAAAATGAGTTTTCCATGGTGGATTATCTATTTTAATCTTAATACTCGTAGGATCACTCCACTTACCACTAGAATTCCTAGCAGCTATTTGAAATTCATATTCTCCTGGGTTAATATTTGTATAATTAATACTAGTTTTACTATCTGAAAATACCCACTCTTTATCTAGTCCAAATAATCTATATGCATAATTTATTTTTCTATTATCTTTATAATCTGGTAAAAAGAATTCAAACTCTAATTGATTGTTTTTATAATCTAACTTTATTTCATCAGATATAATTAACTTTCCATAATTAGTAGATAATGATTCAATTTGAACATTTGGTATAAATTCTTTTTCATTTATTTGTTCTGGTCTAAAGCTTGTTAGTCCGTTTATTCCACCAAAAAACATTTCTCCACTATTGCTTTTAAAATAAGCATACTGATTAAATTCATTTCCTTGAATGCCATCAGCACTCTCATAGTTTATAAACTTTTCTTCTTCTATATTAAATTTAGTAAGTCCATAGTTAGTACTAGCCCATAAATACTCTTCATCTTCTAGTAGAATTCCATATACAAAATTATTAGGTAATCCATCTTCCTCCGTATATCTTTTATACTCTTCACTTTCCTTATTAAACTTAATTATACCATAGTCAGTAGCTAACCAGATATTACCTTTAGAATCAGAATTTATTGAAATAATATAATTATATGTATTGTTACTCGCTTCTTTATTCTCCCCAAAATAATTGTATTTTTTAATCTCTGCTGTCTTTTTATTAAATCTTATTAGCCCATCTTCTATACTACCTGCAATCCATATGATTCCATCCTTATCTTCATGTATATCATTAAAAGATAATTTATTTACTCCAGCATCCACAAAGGCTTGTGAATAGTTACCAAACTTCCCATTTCTATCGGAAACTCCTATACCATCCCTTGTTCCTATCCATAGTATTCCTTCACTATCTATAAGTAAAGTTCTTACATCATTACAAGGTAATCCACTTTCTTCTCTATACTGAATTTTCTCCTTTGTATTTTTATTATACTTATCTAAGCCATTTTCAGTAGCTATCCAAATCTCATCATCTATTCCAGTAATATCTCTAACTAAGTTATTACTAATATAAAATTCCCCATGATAGTCTTCTATCTGGTCAACTCTTATTAATTTATTATTTTTTCTATCAAAAACATTTAATCCATCAAACATTGTGCCTATCCATAAGATTCCATCGTTATCTTCATATATTCCTGTTATGTTATCAGAGCTTAAAGAGTTATTATCAAATGGATCTGCTTTATAATAATTAAATAAATTTTCTGGATTAAATAAACTTATTCCTTCACTAGTCCCTATCCAAATCGCTCCTGAACTATCCTCACAAATAGTCATTGTATCATTACTAATTAAACTACCTAAGTTATATCTAGAAGATTTATATTTAATAAATTTTTTCTCTTCTTCAATGAATTTACTAAAACCATTATCAGTAGCTACCCATACGTCTCCCCTACTATCTCTTAATATATCTCTTATATAGTAACCTGGAATTCCACTATCAAGACCAGGCATGAACTTTTCTATAGCTCCTGTTTCCAAATTTAACTTATTTAGTCCTCCATAATAAGTTCCAACCCATAAATATCCTAGATTATCGGCATGTAAACTATAAATAAAATTATGACTTATACTATTTTCGTCATCTTCATCTGCAAAATATCTTTCCAATACTCCAGTTTTATTATTAATTCTATTTAATCCATTTCTTGTTCCTACCCAATAATTTCCGTATACATCTTCTGTTAATGAATATACTTCTTGATTGCTCAATGAACTATTGTAATCTTCTGAATTATATATTCTTATAAAATTATCATTTTCTCTGTCATAAATATTTAATCCATCATTAGTTCCTACTAAAATATCTCCATTTTTACTTACCATTATTGCTCTAATTCTATAATGCGAAATATTACATCCATTTTCATTTGGTAAATAATTTGTTATTTCATCAGTTATCGTATTTATCTTGCTTAATCCAGCAGTAGTTCCTACCCATATATTTCCATCTAAATCCTCTTTTAAATCTGTTATTGAATTTCCACTTATACTATTTTCTTTATGATTATATTTATATACTTGAAACTTACTTCCATTATATTTATTTAACCCATCACCAGTTCCAATCCACATATAACCTTTTCTATCTTGAATTATAGTAGAAACACTAATTTGTGATAATCCATCATCAGTTGTTATACGTTTGAAATTTCGATTTGCATCATTAACAACTGCATAGGTTTTATCAACTATACAACTAAAAGTTACAATTATGAATAATATTACAATCAATATACTTTTATATTTATTATTCATACTTTTTCCCCATCCTTATTTCCCTTATATTTCTTTTTTATTAATTATATCATTTTATTTGATTTTTTTACAATAAATATGATTTTATTACATATAAAAACAAAAAAGGATATCTCTAATACATTTTTAGAGATATCCTCTTCAAACATTATTAACTATGTTTTTATTAATAGTATGCTACAACCTTATTCTTTCCAGAATTTTTGGCTTCATATAAAGCTTTATCTGCCTCACTAATAATTTGTTGAAAAGTTTTATCAGTAGCATCCATCTTAGTTATACCTATACTAGAGGTTACTTTAATTATTTCATTTTCCCCTATGTTAATAACTGTATTTTCAACATTATTCCTTATTCTTTCTGCAATTTTTAAATAGCTATTTTTATCGTCCTTTACTATAACTATAAACTCTTCTCCACCATATCTTCCTACAATATCGCATTCTCTTATGGATTCTTTAATAACTTTAGCTATACTAGCAAGAACCTTGTCTCCAGTTTGATGTCCGTAAGTATCATTTATTTTTTTAAAATTATCTACATCAACCATCATAACCCAATAGCTATCATAATATTTTTTTACCTTATTATATATTTTTTCACTTTTTCTTAAAGCTTCTCTTCTGTTAAATATCTTTGTTAATACATCATAATTAGCTCTATATTTTATTTCTTTATAAAGTCTAGAATTTTCTAAAGCTATACCTACATATGTAGATAATACCTTCAAAGTATTTACATCTTTTAATGTAAAAGCATTTTTTTCATACGCTTGTACACCAATTACTCCTATGACTTTTGAGTCTATCATTATAGGTACAAAAATCAAAGACTGAGAAAAACGCTCTAATGTTCTACTTTGCTCTTCTGCTAATTTTTCTATAAACTCTTCAAAATTATTAAAATATTTATAATACTCTCTTTTTAAATCATTTATTAATATCTCTTGTTTATGATTAATGGCATATACTCCAAATCTATTTTCATCATCAAGATTAATTGGAGGCATTTCTAATTTATCCTCTAATTTCATACATAATTTATACTCTAGAGTTTTTTTCTCGTCATTTATTAAAGATATTTGAAGTACATCACATTGGATTAAATTTTTAATCTCCTCAGCAATAATTTTATAAATATTTTTTCTATTTAAATTTGCTGTTATCCTTTGACCTACGCTATATAAAACTTCCATTTGGTTATATAAAAATTTATATACCTTCGATTCCTCTTCTTCTCTTTTTTTATCTAAATTTTTTATACTTTCACGTCGTGTCTTATTAAATATTTCTTTTTGTAACATATTAACTTTTTCCAAATATAAATATGCATTTTCATAATCACCTATATTTTTATAAGCTAAGCTTATATTTGAATATATTTTATTGTTATTTCTTATAGAATTAACAATCTCTATATTTTCTTCTACTTCTTTAAGCTTTATTATAGCTTCCTTATATCTTCCTACTTTTAAATCCACTTCAGACCAATATAGTAATGCTTCATTTAAACATAATTTCTGATCTGTCTCTCTAGAAATGTTTATACTTTCTTGAAATTTTTCATCAGCAATATTATATAATCCCTTAGCACAATAAGTTCGTCCCATTTGCTCTAAAACTCCTGGAATCAAAGTTGTCGCAAAACTTTTAGCAATTTCTAATGAACTTTCTAAATACCCTAATGATATCTCATAATTTCCTAATTCTCTTTCACACTCTGCAAGATTCATTAAATTTACTATCTTATTATGATTTGCATTTATATTAGGTAGATTAGCTATCTGTTCAAGTAATGCTTTAGCTTTCTCAAATTCTCCTATCTCTACATATGTTATAGACATATTATTTTTAATACTATTTAAAGCTTGATAATTGCAACACTTTTCTGCTAATTCTATTCCTTCCATTCCGTATTCAATAGCTTTATCAAACTGTTGTATAAAAGAATAATTACCTACTAAAGCATTTATAGTAGATAAGATACCTTCAGAATTCTTTTGTTTTTGGAATATATTGTATGACTCTATATGAACCTCTATAGCTTTATTAAAATTACCTAACTCGTGTTGTATCCAACCATAGTTATGAATTATCCAAGGATATGCCTGTTTTAAATCTTTTTCTTTTACATAATTTGTTAATTTTTCATATATTTCTTTTGAAATTTTAAGTTCTAATTCATTTATCTTACTACAAATTATATTTATATATTCTTCATCAATAGCTATTTTTTCTAATTCTTGAATAACATCTTCGAAGTTCATTTTTCCTCCATAAACCAAATAGTTTGATTCAAAATATTTCATACTTTTCATTAATATACCATATATACTATTATTGTAATATAAGTTGTATTAATATGTAAATGAATATCGTATCTTTAATTATTAAATCACTGTAGGTATTTCTTAAATATACTAGAAATACCTACTATAATCTTAATATTAACCTTCTCTTAATATCTTCATCTTAATTTTAACTCCTACTGTACCTTCAATTAACTTATCGATAATTTCATCTTTTTTACTTTTGCTTTTAACAAAAATTTCTGCTTGCTTAGCAATAGCCTTTAATTCTTTTACTTTTAAACCACCATTTTTTAAATAATCTAAAGCTTCTTCTTTAGTTGAAAATGAATTTAATTTTATTAAAGCCTCCCCCAATATATTACTCTCAGATGCTTTCTCAACCTTATTATCTTTAGCTTTTCTCGGCTCTTTCATCAATTTCTTTTTATCTACTAAATTATTCTTATTTGCTTGTCCATCTTTCAAAGTTAAAACCTTTACTCCATCAAGCAATTGTTTTAGTTCTAAATCATCAAGTTTTAATACATATTCAAATACTAATTTATTAACCTTTAAGATATCATTCTTCTCCACTGTTCCTTACACCTTTCTTAAAAATTCTTTTTCTAAACTCTCAAAATCTAAATGTATTGGAGTCTTCTTTCTATTTAAATTTGTTAACACAAAAGGAATATCATTATTATTATCTATCTCTTCATCATTTACTCTAATCTTTGAATTGAATATATCTAAATTTTCTTCATAATTTATCTCGTTTAAATATTGTTTGTGCATAGACTTAGGTTGTCCATTTATTATCTTAACCATGGTAGGTAATACTCCCATTAATTTTATATCCATATGCTTAAATTGATAAAAATCGAATTCATTTATTCCCCTTTCAACTTCCCTCTTCAAATTTTCAACATGCTCTAATAGAGTCGGTGCCCCTACAGTTGAAAGATAATCTAGCTTAGTAGGTACTATATATGAATCTGATGCATACATTGCACTTTGAGTAATTAAATCAAAGCTTGGTTGACAATCTAATAATACAAAATCATATTCTCCATGGACTGTCATCAACTCTTCCCTTAATCCAGATATGCATCTTAACTTATTTTTTGTATATTTTCTTTTTGTATTTCCAGATATACTTCTTGCTAAATCTATTTGTATTTCATATAAATCTGTACTAGATGGTAATAAGCTTATAGCCTGTCCTCCATTTTTAGTTATTACAGAATTAGCCTTCAAATCCTTAGTAATATAATTTTTTATATTATCCTTTTTCTTATTAATTATAGAATTAAAAAGGGTTTTTATTGTTTTTTTATCCTTATATTCTCTTTTCCAATTATCAATTCCCATATACGAAAAAGTTAAACTAGCTTGGGGATCTAAATCTATTAATAATACTTTATAGCCGTCTAAGGCTAACAAAGCACCTAAATTTGATACAACCGTACTTTTTCCAACGCCACCTTTGTAATTAACAACAGAAATAATTTTCAATTAACTTCCTCCTATAAATACTCCCATCTTATTTATACTATAGCTTTTTTTATTTAATTACTTTAGTCTTAAATTTAGATTCAAAAATTATAGTTCTATTAAATTCACTTATGTAAACATTTTACTTTCAAAATATAAAATGCTATCATACTAGTATCTTCTAAATTATAAATTATGGTATTATCATAATAATTCACTAGATTATTACAAGTAATATTTCTTTAAATAAATACTATATTTATCTAAGAAGATAAAATATTCCTATGTTTTATAAATGGTATAAAGAGAATTAAAAAAGGGGGGATTTTATTATGGCAACAAAGCAAATTGATGAAAAAAAAGAACATATTCATATTAGTAATGATGGAAAAACTTATATCCATAGCCATGATAACACTAATGGACATACCCATAAGCATATCCATCAAAATACCAAGGCTGTACTAAATAGATTAGCAAAAGCAAAAGGTCACTTAGAATCAGTAAAACGAATGGTAGAAGATGATAGAGATTGTAGTGAAGTACTAATTCAGCTAGCTGCAGTAATCTCAGCACTAACAAGCACAGGTAAGGTAATCTTACAAGAACATATAGAACATTGTCTTGTAGAAGCAGTCGAATCTGGTGATAGAAAAGCAATTGAAGACTTAAATAAAGCAATTAATTTATTTATAAAGTAATTATTAAATTTCAACTTTAAAATACTAAATATCAAATCACTTATGAAATTAACACGCAATTTTTTAAGGCATATTATTAGAAACTCCCATAGGTTTTTATCCTCTGGGAGTTTAATACTTAATATTGAATTTTACACTTTAAACTAAATATCAAATCTATTATATTCATTATAGCAATCCATACATAGACTTTTCTCATTTTGAATTCTTATCATATTTTCAGAAGTTTTTTCACCACAATTTTCACAAATTATAGATTTAAATATTCTTGCTCTTTCTGGAACTTGAAGAGTTGTTTCCTTAACTTCAAACATTTCTTCTGGCATACATTCTTGATAATACTTAAAGCTTTCTTCTCTTGTCATATTTGTTTTTGGCTTTAATACAAGACGTATAGATTTCCCGTTTTTTCTATTATAGAATGAAAAGGCTTGTTTACCTCTCATATGAAATAATAAATTCCCCTTTCCTACACTACATCCTAAAATAACTTGAATAGCATCTACTCCACAAGCATCATTTTCTGTAATACAAACCATTTCCTCATCTTGTGAAAAATCACCACTTAGTAATTGCTTTGCATATATAGCAGCTTGATACCCTATAGTTAATCCTCCACACTCATGTCCATGAAATTCTACACACTTATTCCATAATTCTGTATTAATCATAATTCTCTCCCTTATCTACTTAATTTGCAAAAATTTTATCTATATTAATTTGCATATACTCTGATGGATCTAACATTTTTAACTTTCCTTGTTGTAATAAATAGGTTCTATCTGAAATTTTAAGTACACTTTCTAAGTCATGACTAATCATAAGCATACTAAAACCCCTCTTATTTTGTAATTCCTTTAACATTCTTATAAGATTAGCCTTACTAGATGGATCAAGCATAGCTGTTGGTTCATCTGCAATCATAATTTTAGGCTCCATAGTTAATGCTCTAGCTAAATTTACCCTTTGCTTCTGACCACCTGATAATGTTTTTATCTTTTTATCTAAAAACTGATTATCTGTAAGTAGTCCTGTATCTAATAAAGCTATTTTCACTTTATCTTCTAAACACTCATTTACTTTAGCTAATTTCAATGGTTCACCTACAACCTCTCTTACTGTCATATGTGGATTAAGACAACCTTCACTATCTTGAAATACCATCTGAATACCACCTATAGTTCTATGTTGTAATTTGAAATTTGCTGATTCCCCTTCAAAATTAATATGTCCATCATCAAACTCATTTAGAAATCCACCTAATATCCTTGCTAAAGTTGATTTACCTACCCCAGATTTTCCAACTATAGAAACTACCTCACCACTATAAACTGTAAGATCAACACCTGAAAGAACTTGTTGCTTTCCATATACCTTACTTATATTTTTCCCTTCTAAAACCTCTACAACACCACCACGATTACAAGCAATCCATCTATTACACTCTGCTTCTTTAAGTCCTGGTGCTTTATCAACACAAATACTAATACTTTGAGTACATCTACCATAGAAAGGACATCCATGATGTTCCCTTTTAGCTACACCACTTCTAATACCCCATATATCTTTTACAGGGTTAAATCCAACTGATGCATGAATGAGCCCTCTAGTATATGGATGTCGTGGCTTCTCTAAAATTTCTTTAGTATCACCAGTCTCCATAATATGCCCACCATATAAAACAATCATTTTATTACTTAATTCACTACTTAACTTTAAATCATGAGTTATTATTAAAAATGCTATTCCTAACTCTCTATTAAGCTTTTTTATAAGCGCTATAAAAGAATCTCTTGAAGCTACATCTAAAGAGCTTGTAGGCTCATCCATAATAACAAGCTTAGGTTTTAAAGCTATAGCACTAGCAATCATAAATTTTTGACTCATCCCACCAGATAACTCTCTTGGATATCTTTTAAGATCTTCTTTACATAAGCCAACTACTTCCATAAGCTCTACCATCTTATTTTTCATTTCTTTAAGCTTACTCCTCCTACTATAGGAGTTTTGATTTTCTTTAATCAATATTTCCTTTAGTTGCTCTTCTAAAGTCATTAATGGATTTAACCACTCCAATGAATTCTGAAATACTATTGAAAACTCTGTCATCCTTAATGATTTTCTATCTATTTCTTTCATAGATAATAATTCTTTACCATCTATAAAAACTTCTCCTGTTACTGGTATATCTTTATCCATAATACAAGTTATAGCTTTGGCTATAGTTGTCTTTCCACTTCCAGACTCACCAATAATAGATAGAATTTCACCTTTTCCCATAGTAAAGGAAATAGGATGTAAGGTAAACTCTGGATATTGAACTGAAAGTTTATTTACTTTTAATACTTCCTCCATACTACTCCCCCTTTAACTGAGAATCTAAATCTTCGCTTTAACTCTTCGAAGTTACTCCTACGAATGTATATGAGTAGGAGTTTCCTTTAACTAAGAATCTAAATCTTCGATTTAGCTCTTCGAAGTTACTCCTACGAATGTATATGAGTAGGAGTTTCCTTTAACTAAGAATCTAAATCTTCGATTTAGCTCTTCGAAGTTACTCCTACGAATGTATATGAGTAGGAGTTTCCTTTAACTAAGAATCTAAATCTTCGATTTAGCTCTTCGAAGTTACTCCTACGAATGTATATGAGTAGGAGTTTCCTTTAATAAATACTGTTCTAGTGCTCTTGATAGTAATCTTAAAGTTAACACTGAACAAATCAAAGCTAAAATAGGTGGTATAAGCCACCATTTCCAAAACTCGCTGAAATATATTCCTGAAAAAGCTGTTGCCTTTGATATCATAAGTCCCCAAGATTTTGCTATTGGATCCGATAATCCTAAATACGCAAGTGATGACTCTTGTATAATAGCTCTCCCTATTACTGCAAGTCCATTTATCATAAGAAGTGGTGTAAGCTCTCTACTTAAATGCTTCATTATAATATATAATGGACTTCCTCCAAAGCTTTCTGCTAATTTTACATATTCCATATTTTTTATAGAAATAACCTTTGCTCTAAGCTGTTTAGCAATCTGAGCCCAAGAAAATGCAGCTATTATAAATATAATATTTAAAGTACTCTGTCCAAAAAATGCTCCTATTACTATCATCACAGGCAACTGAGGAACAGATAAAAATATATTTATCAAAAATACAGTAATATGGTCCATTGTTCCCCCTATATATCCTGATAAAATACCCAGTAGTCCTCCAATAATCGTTGCAAATATAGCAGTAACTATACCTATAGACATACTTCTAAAAAAACCACTAGAAATTTGGGAATATATATCTATACCTAGGTTGTCAGTTCCAAATATATGATTTATATTGGGTGATTCAAGAGATAAACCTGAAGGCAAGGTTGAACTATGAGGATATATATATGCTCCATACAAGAAGAATAATGTAAGTATTGAAAATATAATTAAATAAGTATTAACTTTCTTCATCCTCTTATACCTCTCTTATCAACGAAATCATTTATTATATCTGAAATAAGTAGACTTACTAATACTATTATCGTTGATAGTAAAAATACTCCTTGTATCATAGTATAATCCCTATACCTTACAGCTTCTCTCATCACTGTGCCTAAGCCTGGATAAGCAAATACATTTTCAATTAAAAGTGTCCCTCCAACTGTAGTTCCTACGCTTAGAAAAAACCTTGCTATTACAGGTGTAATTCCATTTATAAAGATATATTTCCAAAGTATTCTCTTCTCCTTTAACCCCTTTGCCTTTGCATTAACTAAATAAGGTTTTTCTAACACACTTAAAAAGCTTGCCCTTGCAGTAAAGTAAAACTTAGGTATAGTTACTATACACATTGCAAGTATTGGTAAAAAGCTATGAATAAATACATCATATATCCATTCAAACTCTGTTGTATATTTCCCAAAAGGAGTTACTGCACCGGAAAGTGGAATCCAACTTACTTTAGCTGCAATTAAAAATAATAATACAATTCCTATAAGAAAAGGAGGTATTTCAGAAGCTGCAGATAATACTCCATATGCTATCTTGTCAAACTTCCTATTTCTTACACATATAAGTGCTAAAAGAGACCCTAATAGCAAGCTTATAACTAATGTTGCTCCCATTATATATAATGTCCAAGGTAATCTTTCTTTTAAAATCTCACTAACTTGTCTTTTATAGTGAATACTAATTCCAAAATCCCCTTTAATATTTTTACTTATAGTATCTAAAAGTTGTTCACCTATTGGTTTATCTAGGCCATAATACTTTTTCATCTGCTCCTTCTGTTCCTTACTAAACTCTTCTGTCATATCTTCTCCTGATACTGATGAAGAATATTGGAATGGATCCCCTGGCATAAGTCTAGGTATAGAAAAGTTAAACAGATATATAACTACAAAGGAGACAAGTAGAACTAAAACTCTTTTTCTCATCTAATTTCTCATTCCTTTTATCTTGCCATATAAGATAATCTATTTTGTTCTGCCTGTTGATATGCATAAGTCTTCATCCAACCATCATAATAATCCTTCTTATACATTGAATAACTTGACTTATTAGCAATTACAAATAAAGGTATCTCTTTACTAACTAAGTATTCTAAATCTTTAAAAATTTTAATTCTAGCATTAAAGTCGGTTTCATAAACTTGTGCTTCTGCAAGGTCAGTCATTTCTTTGCTAGTATGTCCTATAGCTCCCATAGAGTGTGGATTTGTTCCACTAAACTTTGACTCATCAGAAAATAAAGTTCTCATAAATGTAGGTGGATTATTTCCCCATCCCCCATTGCCAACAAGTGCAAATTCGTAATCTCCACTATTAATCATAGTGTCTCTTGTTGCTGAATCATAGGCTACTACGTTAACTCCTATACCTACAGCTTCAAGATTATTTTTAATTATTTCGCCAATATTTACATCATCACCACTATCAGCTACTAAAAGTGTTACATTATAACCTTTTCCATCAAATACTTTCTTTGCTGATTCAGGATTATATTCATACTTTATTACGTCTTCATTATAATAAAGACTTCCTTCTGGAACATATCCAGCACTTCCAACAGTACCTGCTCCCCTAAATACATTATCCACTACAGATTGTCTATCTAATGCTGAATAAATAGCTTGTCTTAATTTTATATCTAGAAAATCTGGACATTTCTCATAATTGATTAACATTTTATATCCCATATCATTAGCTTTTTCAACTATGCCAATAGAACTATCACTTATATATTTATCCTTTAAATCCGCAGGCATTGAAGTTATATCAATTTCACCATTTTCAAAAGCTAAAATTGCATCACTAACAGGTACAAATTGTATTTTTTCTGCTGCTTGTTTTCCATTTACCCAACCTTCATAAGCTGTAAATTCGTAAGTTCCAGTAGCACCTTCATATGCAGTACACTTATAAGCTCCACTACCAATTAAATATCCATCTCCAGTATAACTATATGGATCCTCAACCTTTTCCCATATATGCTTTGGAATAATAACAAAAGATCCTAAACTTCCTAATGTATCTGCATTAGCTTCTTTAACTGTTATTGTTATTGTCTTTTCATCTACAATTGTATAATGGTCCACTATAAACTTTTCACCAGCTCCAAGAGAATTGCTTACTGGTGGATTCTTCTTATAATAATCAATAGTAAAAGCAATATCCTCAGTAGTTAATGGTGTCCCATCTTGGAATGTTGTATCTTCAAACAACGTAAATGTATAATCATTACCATCAAATTCAAAGCTTTCAGCAAGCCAAGATACATCATTTTTTTCATCCTTTTCTAAAAGGCTGGCATAAACAAGCCTCATCTTTGCTGTTCCAGGCCCTCTTGATTCATTTAAAAACGGATTAGGAGTTCCCCAATCTGTACCTCCCTCTAATTTTAAGGTCTCTACTAGATATCCATCTGAATCTTTATTAGATTCTGTATTATCTTTATTTTCATCTACATTATTACTAGCTGTTCCATTTGAATCATCTACATTAACATGACTTCCACATCCCATAGCTGTAAATACTAATACAAAAATCATAAAGCTAGCTAGTAATATTTTCTTAATATTTTTCATTTTAACCTCCATAATTCCATATCCTTTTATTACCACAAGCTAACTATATCATCCATAATTTTTATCTACAAGCTACCTATAGGGTTATTAATTTAAATGAAAATACTTAATAAAAATATTTCCTCGGAAATAAAGCAATAAAGGGATTATATAGCTATTTATTAACTATATAATCCCTTTCTCTAATAACCTATCCCCCCGGTTAGCAGGATAGTATAAATTTTCATAAAAATATCTAAGTAAAACTATGTTTCTTAGAAATGTTCTCCATTTTCATAGTAGTTTTTATGCTCTAAACCTTGAAAAACAACATCTAAACATTCTCTATCTTTCTTAAAGTGACTTGTTATAGCCTTTGCCACCTTATCTTGAACTTCTTGCCCTCTATCAAACCAAGCAACTTCTATTATCGTAGGAGGTGTGGCTACTTCTCCATCCATAATAAATGTATTGTTAATTAACTCTATAGTAAAATAATCTCTTGGACATTCTATTATTTCTACTAATTCATCTATTAATACTTTGCTTTCTTTCATAACCTCTTCTTGAGGTATTCCCTTAACTCTTAACATCGGCATAACCTATTCCTCCTCATCATCAATTATATAAACTCTTCAACTTCTTGCTTATTCACTATTACTTATTCTAATAGAGATTTATCTAAGAATTTACCTATTACATCTACTGTTGGTTGAACATTTACGAAAGCATCTTGATCTACTTCTGCTACAGCTTTCTTTATAAATAAAAGTTCGTGCTTTGATATTACTGTTATAACAGATTGTAACTCTTCTTTTGTATATCCACCTAAGAAACCTTTACCTATAGTTACACCTCTTAAATTATTTGATAACAAATTCTTTGCCATCTCTTCACCTTTTTTAGTATAAATAGTAACTGTTAATTTATGTTGTTGGATAAAGAACATATCCATTACTTGAGTCATTGCATAAATAGCTACTAAACTATATAATGATTGTTCCCATCCGTATATAAGTCCTGCCGCTAATACAATAGCCCCATTTAATAAAAGTCCAACTTGACCTACTGACTTTCCTGTAAGCTTTTGAACAACTAAGACTATAATATCTGTACCTCCAGTAGAAAAACCTTCTCTTAGGCATAAACCTACACCTGCTCCTGTTAAAACACCACCAAATATAGCTGCTAAAATTTGATTATTAGTTATTTGGACCATTGGTATCACCTTCATAAAAAATGATGATGATGCAACAGCTAATATTGTATATATAGTAAACTTTTTACCTAATTTAAGCCATGATAAAACAGCTAAAGGTAAATTTATGATTAATACCCATGCAGATATACTTATATTAATATTAAAAAAGTCTAATCCAACTGTTGATAATAATTGTGAAAGCCCAGTAACTCCTCCTGAAAATATATTACTAGGCGCTAAAAACATATTTACACCAACAGCTGCTAAAACTGCATAAAATACTATAACTATTACTCTTTTGATTATACTTCTCATACTGCCTCTCCTTTTTATTTATCTTTAGATTTATTTTTTAATCATATACATTATTTAATATTATATTGTTATAAATAAATTTCAATAGTTTTTTCTTACTTTATCATAAATTTATCCATCTAATAATAATATCTGCAAAAACTGTAATAATACTTATGTTTTTATAAAATTTATTAATAATATTACATTGCATCAAAGAAGCTTACTTGGTCACTTTCTGAAAGTCCTTCTAAACATCCAAATTTTCTTAATAAGTCTGTAGCAGAGTTTCCTATTTTAGCTCGCTTTCTTAAGTTATCTATAGAACTTATAGGAATATCTTCATGAACAGCATTATATATAGATTCAGCTGCTATATTTCCCATACCTGATATACTATTTAAAGGTGGTCTTATTCCTTCATCTTCAATCTTAAATTTTGTGGCATCTGATTTATATAAATCTATCGGTAAGAACTTTATTCCTCTTTCATACATTTCTAAAACAATTTCTAAATCATCGTACATATCTTTATCTTTTGGAGCAGCTTCATTTCCTTGCATATTTATCTCATTCATTTTTTCTTTAACTTTTTCTTTTCCAAAAATCATAAATTCTGCATCAAAGGCTTTAGCTCTAATTGTAAAATAAGCAGTGTAGTAAGCCTTAGGTATATGCACCTTAAACCATGCTATTCTAAATGCCATCATTACATAAGCTGCTGCATGGGCCTTAGGGAACATATATTTAATCTTTCTACAAGAATCTATATACCATTCTGGTACATCATGCTCTCTCATCATAGCTTCATATTCTGCCCACTTCTCTGGGTCTTTTAAAGCTTTACCTTTACGCACTGTTTCCATTATCTTAAAGGAAGTATTAGGATCAAGTCCTTTTTTTATAAGATAAATCATAATATCATCTCTCGTACAAACAGCTTCACTTAAAGTAACTGTTCCTGAATCTATTAAATCTTTAGCATTTCCAAGCCATACATCTGTACCATGAGAAAGTCCTGATATACATAATAAATCTCCAAAGCTTTTCGGTAGTGTATCTAAAAGCATCCCTCTAACAAATTTAGTTCCAAACTCAGGTATTCCAAAAGTTCCAACCTTTGAATTTATCTGTTCTGGAGTTACTCCTAATGCCTCTGTTGATGAAAATAAAGACATAGTTTCCTTATCATCAAGAGGTATCTTTTGAGGATCTACCCCAGTTAAATCCTGTAGCATTCTTATTACTGTAGGATCATCATGACCTAGTATATCGAGTTTTAAAAGATTTTGATCAATGGAGTGATAATCAAAATGTGTTGTTATTATATCTGATTCTGGATCATCTGCTGGATGTTGCACTGGACAAAACTCAAATATTTCTCTTCCCTTAGGTACTACTATAATTCCACCTGGATGTTGCCCTGTTGTTCTTTTTATTCCTGTGCATCCTTTAGAAATCCTAGTAATTTCAGCTTTATTTACAGGTATATCTCTTTCATCAAAATATTTTTTAACATATCCAAAGGCTGTTTTTTCAGCTATTGTACCTATTGTACCAGCTTTAAATGTAGTTCCTTTACCAAAGATAACTTCTGTATATCTATGAGCCTTCGCCTGATATTCACCTGAGAAATTTAAGTCTATATCAGGTTCCTTATCTCCATTAAACCCAAGGAATGTTTCAAAAGGTATATCCATACCGTCCTTATCCATCTTCTCTCCACAAACTGGACACTCTTTATCTGGTAAATCAAACCCATTCTTATACCCATAGTCTGTAAAGTCTGAATATTTACACTTACTACACCTATAATGTGGTGGCAAAGCATTTACCTCTGTTATTCCTGTCATATATGCTACAACAGATGAACCAACAGACCCTCTAGAACCAACAAGATACCCATCCTCATTTGATTTCCACACAAGCTTCTGAGCAATGATATACATTACTGAGAATCCATTTTTTATAATGGAATCAAGCTCTTTATCTAATCTTTCTTGAACTACAGTAGGTAGCTCTTCCCCGTATAATTCATGAGCTTTGCCATAAGCTATATCTTTAATTGTCTTTTCACAACCTTCAATATGTGGAGGACATTTTTCTGCTGAAATAGGACTTATCTGTTCACACATATCTGCTACTTTATTAGTGTTTGTCACAACAACTTCATAAGCTTTTTCTTCCCCTAAGTATGAGAATTCCTCAAGCATCTCTTCAGTAGTCCTCAAGTATAATGGGGCCTGATTATCTGCATCTTTAAACCCTTGCCCAGCTTCTAAAATACGTCTATATATTTCATCTTCTGGGTCCATAAAATGAACATCTCCTGTAGCAACAACAAGCTTTCCAAGCTTTTCTGCTAAAGCTACAATTTTTCTGTTTATATCTTTTAAATATTCCTTATCTGGTACTTCACCATTTCTTATTAAGTAATCATTATTTCCTAATGGTTGAATTTCTAAATAATCATAATCTTTTGCAATGCTTTCAATCTCTTCATCAGACTTGCCAAGTAATATAGCTTTATAAAGCTCTCCTTCACTACAAGCACTTCCTAGAATTAATCCTTCAGAATACTTCTTATACATGCTTTTTAATATACGAGGCTTTTTATAGAAATAATCTAAATGTGAATAGGAAACAAGCTTATATAAATTCTTCAAACCTACATAATTCTTTGCAAGGATGATAGCGTGATATGTTTTAACCTTTTTATAGCTTTCTTTTTGAGCTTCTTCATCTAAAGCATATTTATCTATATCCTCTAAAGTCGTTGCTCCTCTTTCTTTTAAATTATCAATCATTATATTAAATACTTTAACTGTTGTATCAACATCATCTAATGCTCTATGGGCAACATCAACCTTTATTCCAAGATGCTTAGCTATTCTTCCTAACTTATATGTTTTAAAGTGTGGAAAAATATCTTGAGCTAAAGATAAAGTATCAATATAAGTAAAATCAAAATCATAACCTAAAACCTTAGCATTATGCTTTAAAAAGCCTATATCAAAATCAGCATTATGAGCTACTAAAACACTACCTTCAATAAAATCTAGCATCTTAGGAAATATCTTATCTATAGTCTCCGCATCTTTTACCATATCATCAGTTATATTAGTAACTTCAACTACTCTTTGTGGAATAGGCTTTTCTGGATTTACAAAAGTGCTAAACTTATCTATTACCTTACCATTTTGAACTTTCATAATTCCTATCTCAGTAATCTTCTCAGTCTTAGGAGAAAATCCTGTAGTTTCTAAATCTAAAACACAATAAGTAGTATCTATACTTTGACCTTTTATATTTGTTACAGAGTTTTTCTTATCTGGTGCTAAATATGCTTCTACCCCATAAATTACTTTCATATCACTATTATTTCTTCCTAATAATTTATGTGCTTCTGGAAAAGCCTGCACAACTCCATGATCTGTTATAGCTATAGATTTCATTCCCCAACTCATAGCTCTCTTTATTAAATCTGCTGCACTACTCATTGCATCCATCTGACTCATCTTAGTATGCATATGAAGTTCTACTCTCTTAATCTCAGAATTATCCTTCCTTACAACCTTTGTCATACCTTTAGTTTCCACTATAGTATTTGCAATTACTTCTATCTCTCCAGTAAACTTACTAACCCCTGAATTTCCCCAAAGCTTTAACCCCTTAGCTTTCTTTATTTTTGATATTACCTCATCATACTGTTCACCTTTAATGAAACACTTACAACTAATTGAACTTGACCCATCATATAAATCAAAAGAAACTAACATCTTACCACTACGTAACTCTTTACTTTCTATATTAGCTATCTCTCCCTCTATAGCTACTGTTCCTTCATATGGTGTAATGTCACATATTTTAATTATCTTATCTCTAAAAGTGGCACTTCTACCTAATATAAGCGCTGCATTATCTTCTTTTTTAATACTTTTCGTATACTCTTTTGGCCTATTATACTCCTTCTTACCTTCATAATTTCTACCATTACCACTATCTTTCTTATTACTTTTCCTCTTAGAGTTTGATATACTACTTTCAATTACATTATTAATAGTAGTAATTTCTCTTTTAAGTTCATCCTCTTTTAGCTTCATTAAAGCTTCATGGTCTACTTTATCAATAAAATTCACATTATAAGTTTTTCCATATAAATTCTTTACAAATGCTTGAATCTCTTTATGATAATTTAAATCTCTAAAAATATGTGATATCTCAACCTTAAAATAAATATTTATTGTATTATTACTTACCTCATACTCTGTATTCTTTATTGCCCCTCTTAAAAATGGATGCTTAACAGAAAGTAATAGCATTATATTTTTTATTTCTTCTTCTATAGGTTTCTTTTCCACCTCTTTTGTGTATTTTATAACTATTTTAGAGTCATTAAGTCCGAACCTCTTCTTTAAAAAATCATTAAAATCCTCTATCTCCTTTATATCAAGATAATTGTCCGAACGGATGTCAAGCACTAAGGTTTTAGTTTTTTTTCTTAATGTAACATTTTCTACAAAAGCATTAATAATATTACTATCTGCAGAAAAATCACTAAAAATTTCACTTACTCTTTTCATCTTTCTCTTAAACCTTCCTTAAAAGATTCTTCATATTATTTTATTATATACCTATACACCATAATTTGTAATTATGTAAACAAGCCTATATTTATAGCTAAACTTTAAACATCCTCAAATATCTTTATTTTATTTGATTTTACATATTTTATACAAAAAATATGTCTGCAACATCTCTGCTACAGACATATTTCCCTTTAAACAAATCACTTTTTCCTAGACAAAGTCACTTACAAATATTAATGAAGTCAAAATTTACCTCTATTCAGTGAACTAAATCCCTCTATATGCTTCTTTATAAAGTTCTAAAATTTCTTCTCTTACACAAGGTCTTGGATTTCCGCCAGTACAAACATCAGCCATTGCAGCATCTGTTAAAGCTTCTAAATCTTCTTCCTTAACTCCAATTTCCTTTAATGTTTGAGGTATATTACAATCTTTTGATAATTGAATAACTGCATTTATAGCTGCTTCTCTATATTCTTCTTGAGTCATTTCATCAACGCCAGCTACGTTCATAACTCTAGCTATTTCTCTAAATTTTTCTCCTGTATAATCTTTGTTATATCTCATTACATATGGCAATAACACTGCATTTGCTACTCCATGAGGTGTATCATAAAAAGCACTTAATGGATGAGCCATACCATGAACAACTCCTAATCCAACATTTGAGAATGCCATACCAGTCATATATTGACCTAAAGCCATATCTTCTCTTCCTTTTGGATCATTTTCAACTGCCGCTCTTAAGCTTCTTGCTATTATTTCTATTGCCTTTAAATTTAATGTATCTGCTAATTCCCATGCACCTAAAGTAGTATAACCTTCAATAGCATGAGTTAAAGCATCTAATCCTGTGCTTGCTGTTAATCCTTTTGGCATGCTACTCATCATATCTGGATCAACTACCGCAACTACAGGTATATCATGTGGGTCAACACATACGAACTTTCTTCTCTTTTCTTCATCAGTTATAACATAGTTTATAGTAGTTTCAGCTGCTGTTCCTGCTGTTGTTGCTACAGCTATAACTGGTACACTCTTATTTTTAGTTGGTGCTACACCTTCTAAAGACTTAACATCAGCAAATTCTGGATTATTTATTATTATCCCTATAGCTTTTGCAGTATCTTGAGGAGATCCACCCCCAATTGCTATCATATAATCTGCTCCACTTTCCTTAAATCTTTCAACACCATTCTGAACAACTTTTACACTTGGATTAGCTTTTACTTCATCATAGATATCATAAACTAATTCATTTTTATCTAATAAGTTAGTTACCTTCTTAACAACATTAAATCTAACTAAATCTGAATCAGTTACTATTAAAGCTTTCTTAAACCCTCTAGCTTTAACCTCATCAACTATTCCATTTATTGCACCACTTCCATGATAGCTTGTCTCGTTTAACACAAACTTTTTCATTTTATAACCTCCTCATATTTATTCGCCCTATTATTTGTAAATATTTTACATATAAATTATATATCTATTTTCTTAACAAAACAACAATATAGCTAATATATTATCATTCATCATTACACTATTTTTAAATCTATATCAATTACTCTTAAATAATAAATCATGTAAATTTAATTTCAAATTATTCTTTATTTAACCTTAATAATAAAAATAAAAGTGACAGGTTAATAATGAATTTTTTCACTATTAATCCGCCACTTATCACTTGTAACTAAAAATTATATCTCTTGATTATAATTCTATAATTTAATGACTATTATATCTGTTAATCTCAGCTTCCTTATCTTCTTCAAATTTACGTGCTTCACCTATAACTTCCATCTTACCTTCTTTTATAACATTAGTAATATTATTTACAAATTCAAAATGCTCTTTATTTAAATTTAAACTTTCAAAGTTATCTTGAAATTTACTAAAATAATTCATCTTATAATAAGGGAAGTACAATGATAATCCGCCTACTTCAGCCATAGTAGTAGTTTTTCCAGTATATTTAACTGAGTTATTTATAGCATCTATTACTTTTTGTGATGAATTTAAATTTATCATCTCTGCCAATCTTAATATATCTACATGGTCTGTTAAATTCTCTGCATAAGCTTCAACTTCACTTCTTATTAAAGATATTTTTTCAAAGCCACCATTTTCTAACTCTTCATTTATTTCACTTAATAATTTACATATTTCATTATAGGTAACTCTTATCTCAGTTAAATCTGTAATTGACAATACTGCATTTTCTGGAACTTCCCTGCGTGAGTTATGTTCTACAAAATCATCGATAATTATTTTTCCAAGTTCTACTGTATCTATAGATGTATTATTTGATAATTGATTTAGCCAATTAGTATAATACCAGCCTGCAAAAGGTTCAATTTCAGCTGATGCAATTAAATAATCTGCAAAAGGTTCAAGAGTATAAGCTACCTCTACTGTAGACATAAAACACGCGTCAAAACCTATAAAATCAAAATATGTATTACTGTCATCCAAAGCTTTTGCTAAACTATAAACATCCATATTATCATTTTCAAAATTTTCATCATGTCCAAAACCTTCAAGTGTTCCAAAACCATGATTCCAAATTATCAAACCATATCTGTTAGCTGGATAGCTTTCTTTAGAGTAATTTATAAATTCTGTTAAGGTACTTGATTCCGCCATATTCTTTAAACCTACATCATCATTTACTAATTGTAACTCTCCATTTTCAACTGAAAATATTTGTGATCTTTCTTCACTAATTTGATCGTTAGTCCAATCTACACATCCACCTGTTTGAATTAATACATTTACATTTTCACTTATATCTGCAGATAAAATCTCATTTATATCAACACTTGCTGCACCATATTCGGATTCTAAATCTGATCCACACATGTATATCATTAAAGTAACAACGTCTTCATTATTTCCTTTAATATTTGTTCTGTAATCTCTTTTTAAGTTTTCAACTACGCTTTCTTCAACTTCAACAATTTCATTTATTTCATTAACATCATCTTCTATTTGAACAACGGCATTTTCCTCTGATGTACTTTTACTATTTGTACACATAGTAAACATAAAAACAGTTAAAATACTAATTACTATTATTTCTATATATCTATATATCTTTTTCATAAATATCCCCTTAAATTTTAACTACTATAAAATTATATCATAACTTATATAAATCATCTCATAATTTCTAAAAATTGATTATAATAAAATTGTTTAATATTTATATCTAGTACCAAAATATTCATTTATTATATGATATACTTGAAAAAAACTTAAAAGGAGATGATTTTATGACAAAAGAAAATATTAGTATTATCATTTCACCAGCAAAAAAAATGAATATATGTGATGATGATTTATCACCAACTTCTATACCATGCTTTATTGATAAAACACAAATTCTTTATGATACTTTAAAAAGTTTTTCTTATGAAAATTTAAAACAATTACTAGCTTGTAATGATCAAATTGCTGAACTTAACTATGATAGATATTTACATATGGATTTAACTAAAGGTTTTACCCCCTGTATACTTTCATACGAAGGTATTCAATATAAGTATATGTCACCTAATTCTTTTTCCAACGAAGAATTTGAGTATATAAATAAGCATTTAAAAATACTCTCTGGATTTTATGGTGTATTAAAACCTTTTGATGGAGTAACTCCTTATAGATTAGAAATGCAGGCCAAGCTTAAAACGAACAACTTTAAAGACCTTTACGATTTTTGGGGTGACAACATATATAAAGAAGTACGTAAAGATAGTGATATAATCTTAAATCTAGCTTCCAAAGAATATAGCAAAACAATTGAAAAGTACTTAACTCCAGAAGATAAATATATTACCTGTATATTTGGGTCCCTAAAAGACTCTAAGATCAAAGTTAAAGCCACTGAAGCGAAAATGGCTCGAGGTCTTATGGTTAGATATTTAGCTACAAATAATATACATAATATTAATGATATAAAAAACTTTTCTGATTTATCATTTAAATACTCAGAAAAACATTCATCGGAAAATGAATTTGTATTTTTAAAATAAATAACTTAGGGTAATCAAATTATAGTTTATCCAAAGGTTTATCATGATAGTTCCTTGCAGCTCAATTCATTACTCTTACTTTATGTAGTTTTTTAGAAATTTAAGAAATGATTATTACATATCAGAAAATGATAAAATTAATAGTGTAAGAAACATAGAATGAGCTTTAGAACTTTAGCCAATATCGTTGTGAAAATGCGTTAAGAAATTTAAATGTTTGAGCTCGCGAGTTTTTAAATTTTAGCATTTTAACATAAGCTAGTGGCTAAAAGTTCTTAGCGAGTGGGTTAGTTTCTGTAGCTATTAATTTTATTATTTTCTACGTCATATTAATTCGCACTTTATTTCTTAAGTTCCACAATAAGTTTTATATGGAACTTTACTTTCTTTAGGTAATGATATATATTCCTCTTTATCTTCACTATAATCATATGGAGTTTTAAGAACCTCTAAAAGCTTATCCATGACCGTATAATCTGAATTCTTAACAGCAGCTTCTAAGGCCTCTTCAACTCTATGATTTCTTGGGATAATTGATGGATTATTACTTTTCATAAGTTTATATACTTCTTCTTTAGTTTTATCTTGTCTTGTAAGCCTTTGTTGCCATCTTTCATACCATCTATCAAATTCTTCTTTTCCTACCATACCAGTGTCTTCTACTTTATTCATAGTTAACGCTCTAAATGTATTTGTGAAATCTGCTTTATTTTTCTCCATAATGGTTAAAAGTTCATTTATTAAGGCTTCATCTTCAACTTCTTCATTAAATAATCCCAATTTACCTCTCATTCCTGCTAACCATTTTTTCTTGAAGATTTTAGGATATTCAGATATAGTTTCTTGAGCTATATTAATAGCTTCATCCTTATCGTCACTTAATAATGGTAGTAAACTTTCAGCAAACCTTGCAAGATTCCAAGCTCCTATATTAGGTTGGTTTCCATAAGCATAACGTCCACTTCTATCTATTGAACTAAATACGGTACTAGGATTATATATATCCATAAATGCACAAGGTCCATAATCGATGGTTTCTCCACTAATAGTCACATTATCTGTATTCATAACACCATGAATAAATCCTACTAATTGCCACTTAGATATTAAGTCAGCTTGCTTTTCTATTACTTCCTTAAGGAATTTAAGATACTTATTTTCTTCATTAACTAACTCTTTATAATGTCTTTCAATAGTATAATCTGCTAAAGCTCGCAAATCTTCAATTGATCCATAGCTTGCTATATATTGAAAAGTTCCAACTCTTATATGACTAGAAGCTACACGTATTAATACTGCTCCTGGCAATAATCTTTCCCTAATGACTGTCTCACCTGTTTCAACTACGGCTAAACTACGAGTAGTTGGAATTCCAAGACCATACATAGCTTCACTTATAATAAACTCTCTAAGCATAGGTCCTAGTGACGCTTTTCCATCTCCACCTCTAGAGTATGGTGTCTCACCTGAACCTTTTAGCTGAATATCTAATCTTTCATTTTTAGGTGTTATAAATTCTCCTAGCAGTACAGCTCTTCCATCACCTAACATTGTAAAATATCCAAATTGATGTCCTGCATAAGCTTGAGCTATAGGCGTTGTCCCTTCTAAAACTTTATTTCCTGAAAGTATTTCCACACCTTCTGAACTTTCTAAATATTTTACGTCTAATCCTAATTCTTCTGCTAGTGAATAATTAAAAGCAACAAGCTTAGGTTTAGGCACATGACTTGGTTTTTGCTTACTATAAAAAACTTCAGGTAATTTTATATATGTATTTTCTAATTTAATTTTTCTCATCTCCTTCAAAATTATAAATAGTAACTCTTCACATACTTAAGTTACCCATGGTTATAATTTTTATATTAGTTTTTATAAAATTATATATTATTATAATCATTATTAAAAGATAGTTATTATTATAAAATACTTTCTTAATCTCTATATTTATTAACTCACTTATACTTTCAACCTGAAATAATAAGGACCACCAAATAATATTGGTAGCCCAAATCTTTATTTGAACATTCCCCTACTTATCTTATATCTCCTAATTAATCACTCCATATAGTAGGGTCTTCATAGTAATTTATACCTTCATTAAACATTCTTTCGCCTTGTTTTTCTAATCTAACCTTATATTCATTCCAATCTCTATTTTCCTTAGGTGTCCATCCTATCTCTGCATAACCTAATAGCCTTGGATATATCATATAATCCATTTGGTCTTGAGTTGAAATTGTTTCAGTCCATAATGGTGCTTCTATACCTAATACTAAATCTTTTGGTGCAAAATCAGTAGGATCCCAATTATATGCAGTTTCTACTGGAATATATCCTGCCCAATCTAATCCATATGGAGTACTCTCATTATATTTCATATCTAAATAAGTTTTACCTGCTATTGAGATTATCATTTTCATATCCTTTTTTCTAGCCTCTTCATTAGAGTCCTTCCAATTTTGTAATATTACACTTGAATTTATTTCTGGAGATGTATCTATTGGATCCCATCCTATAGGAGTCTTTCCATACTTCTCAGCTATTTTAGCTACTCTTCCTACAAAATAGTTATAATCTGCTTTTGGAGTTGCCTCTGCTTCATCTCCTCCTATATGAAAATATTTTGATGGTGATATTGCTGAAACCTCTTTAATTACATCATCTATAAATTCATAAGTTTTTTCGCTATGGGTCATAAAAGTGCTAAATCCCACTTCTATTCCTGTATATAATGGCTTCTTCTCTCCATCTGGATTTAAAAATCCATAAGATGCCAATGCTGCATTGCTATGTCCAGGCATATCAAACTCAGGAATTATTTCTACATATCTTTCTTGAGCATATTCAACTATTTCTTTAAATTGCTCTTGAGTATAATATCCACCAGGGCCTCCACCCACTTCAGTACTACCACCTATTAAGGTTAAATCTGGATACTTCTTAATTTCCAAACGCCACCCTTGATCATCACTAAGATGTAAATGAACTCTATTTATTTTATATTGAGCAGCTAAATCTATTTGACGCTTTACTTCCTCTTCAGTGAAAAAATGTCTTGCTACATCAATCATCAATCCTCTATAACTATATTCTGGTTTATCCTCTATAGTTGCCACAGGAACTATCCATCTGACATTATCAACAACTGCATTGCCTTCAATATATGCTGGTAATAACTGTCTTAATGTTTGAACTCCTCTTGAAAGCCCTTCTGGTTTAAATGCAATAATCTTAACTCCTTCATCATTTATTATCATCTGATACCCTTCATTACCTTGAGATTCCTCTCCACCTACTGTAGTCAAATAAATATTACCTTGAGGTGGATTATCCCCTTTAATAATATTTAATTCAAACCCTGTTGCTGGTTGTAATTTTTCCTTTAGAAACTCTGCAACTTTATTAATTTCTTTTGTTTCTTTTTCATTTTTACCATTAATATAAATAGAAGTATCTTTAGTTATGTTAAATTCACCAACACCTTCTTCATAACTTAATGGCTTTGGTATAATACTATTACTATTATTCTCTTCTGATTTTACCTCTTTATAATTATTAGCAATTACTATTAAAAAGGTTATTATACCTGCTAATGTTATACTAAATATATTTTTTTTGCTCCACTTCTTATTAAATGTATTCCTCATTTGTTCACCATCCTATACATCAATAAATTTTCATAATAATAAAGCTTATTGTTATTTTATAACCAATAATTATTTTCTATACTTTTGTTATATTAATTTGTTATACAATATTTTTACTATCCTAAAAAGAAAAGTGCTTACCTGAAAACTTTCTAAGTATATAGAAATAAAAAAAATCCCCAGAAGTAAAAACTAAAGGGGTAAAATCTCTACAGTTGCCATAATTTCTAATAATTATTATATATATTAAATTTCTTATGATTCTGTATTAATCTCTAAATTAACTTTTAAGAAGAATGTATCTTTATAACGCATTTTCCAATATATTTATTGCAGCAACTATTAGTATCATTTAAATCATTATCTTCTTTGTTTAACTTCTTGCGACATTTAATAATTCCGACACAATTTATACCTATAAGCTTAATCCTATATTTTACCACATCCTTACAAATAGGAACATCAATAACTATATTGTTGAAAAATACATTATAATTAATACACCTATAAGGTGGTATCCTATTATTAATTGCACAAAATTTTTTGTTTAATATCGCAACATTAACAAACCCATCTCCATCGCCAAAGTCTGCTTGTAACTGCAATACAACAAAATACCTACAACAATTAATTAGTTTGCAAAACTTTACTACAAAACTTACAAGGCTACAATTACTGTTTACATTTATTTCTGCAATATTCCCTAAATCCTTATTGGAACATATTATTTCATCCATCTTTATCACCTTAATAATTAATACTATTTAGGGTTAATCATATTTCTTAACCCTTATATATCAAGGCCTTTATGGCCAAGATTTTTTATATCACTCAAATTTTTCAGTATCATTTTTGCTCCTTTGGATAAAACTAATAGCATATAC
>NZ_JACOOP010000042.1:0-31194 GCF_014287725.1 Clostridium sp. NSJ-49
AGAAATGGTATATTATTGCATGAAAAGAAAATAGCGTAAAGGTATATTTTTACAGAGAATAGGAGGCTTATAACCTCCTATTTGTCGTGTCAAAAAACTTGTTCATTTAGAAATAATTTCATATAAATATATGAATAAAAAATAAAAAGACCGTCTACTGAAATGATTTTAAAAATCATTTCAGAGACAGCCCCTTTAAATTTGCTATTAATTTAATCACAAAGGTGTTTATGAGTTAATATATTAAATATATAGCATTGTTTCAAAGGAGACAGAAAAACATGGCTGTCTGGATTTTAGATGCAGGTCATGGTGGAAATGACACAGGTATTGTTGGAAGAGCGCTTGGTATAAAAGAATCAGATATAGTATTAGAAGCGGTATTAGAAGCTAAAAAATATTTAGAGAGAAATGGTGAAAATGTTGTATTAACTAGGGATGATGATACTTATTTATCCTTAGAAGAACGTATAAACATTGCTGAAAAAAGTGGTGGAAAGTTTTTTGTAAGCTTTCATATGAATTCTGATATAGATAGTAGTATAAAAGGAGTACAAGTATTTTATACTAAAGATAATTATGATAGTAAGAGGCTTGCAAAACTTATAAGTGAGGAAATACTATGTGACTTGGGGACAAATGAAAAAGGGGTATTAAAAGGTGAGAGCGAAAAATATGATAAATTTTCTGGTATTGCAGTGATAGTTTATGGTGAGTACTTAAGTAATAATGATGTAGAGAAAGAGTTTGATGGTAAAAGGTTTGGACGTATGGTTGCAAAAGCATGTTTAGCTATGGTTGATAAGGTGTTATTACTTACTCCAATTACTGAACCTAAGGAAACTCAACAAAGGGCTTGGAGAGTATGCATTGGATATTATAGAGATTATAATGAAGCTATAGATGTAATGGTAGATATGCATAAAAAGGGGTTTAAACGAGCTCATGTAGTTCCTTACAATGGAAAATAATTTTTGTTAAAGAACTATGAGAGAATATTAAAAGTTAATATTATTATAAAAACCTTTAGAATATGTTTTTTATTCTAAAGGTTTTTCTTTATATGAAAAATAGAAAGACAAGCTTTTAAAATATAATTAAATGAAGTATACTTTTAAGTAAGATTCTAAATTGATAATTAAAAAATAGGTTGAACTTAGGGGAGTGGGCTAAAATTATGAATATAACAAATATAGCTGTAGGATTAACAGGAGGAGATCTTTTAAGTATATTAGATGATTTTGTATCTATAGAGGGGTTAACTATATACAGTATAGATATGTCAGATTGTATACTTATAAGAGGAAACTTTAAAAAAGGAATATTTATTGATTTTGAATGTGGATTAAGAGTTAAATCGATTGAGAATGATATGATTCAAGGGGAGATATGCAAGTTTAGAGTATTAAATATAGGAATAGCATCATTTCTTAGAAAAATAGCATTAAAATTTGCGTTAAAATCTTTTGCTGATAAAGGTATATATTATAAGGATGGAAAAATAAACATTCAATATAAGTATATATTGAAGGATGTTCCATATATAGATTTTGATATAAATGATTTAAGATTGTTAGATAATAAATTAGTAGTTGGAGTTAATAATGTTTCTATTTCTTTAGGTGGAGAACTTAAAAAAGAGGTTAAATTATTTAAGGAAGAACAAAATGAAGAAGAAGTTAGAGAAGCAGAGGAAAGAGGAAAGACAGAAGATTTATATACAGTAGGAAGAGAAAAGGTATCTGAAAAGTTACCGGAAAGGGTAAAAAAATATTCAGATTATATTTTTGTTATACCTGATATAGCAGCTTTGTTAACAAGATTATTAAAGGATAATAGGGTATCAATAAAAACAAAGTTAATAATATCAGGATCTATAGCTTATATAGTTATACCGACGGATATTATACCAGATAAAATTCCATTTATAGGTAAAGTGGATGAGTTAGCTGTAGCATTTTTTGCGTTAAATAGAATTGTTAAAGATGTACCATTGCATATAATTTTAGAAAATTGGCAAGGTAAAAACGATATTATATTAGTAATAAAAAATATAATAGAGTATGTAACGAATTTTACAGCGGCACAAAATGTTGAGACTTTATATGAATTTATTGAAGAAGTTTTATCTGTTTAGAAGCGAAAGGAAGATTAAGTTTGAAATATTATGCAGTTTATAAAGGAAAATCAGGAGCACCTAAAATTTTTACTTCTTGGGATGAATGCAAAAAAGAAGTTATAGGATTTAAGGGAGCTATTTATAAAAGTTTTACTTCTGAAAAAGAAGCTATAGATTTTATTGCGTTAAATGCAGGAGTAAAATCATCCACATCAGAAAAAAAAGAAAAAGATAGTTCTATTGAAGGCCTATGTATATATGTAGATGGAAGCTTTATGATAGATAAAGGAAACTACTCTTTTGGTTTAGTAGCAGTAGAAAATGGAGAAGTAATACACAAAGATAATGGAAAAGGATTTGATGATGAGGCAATTGCCCTTAGAAATATTTCTGGAGAGGTTCTTGGAGCTCAAAAAGCCGTAGAGTTTGCATTAGATAAAGGGTATAAAGAAGTGACTATAGCGTATGATTATCAAGGTGTTGAATCTTGGGCAATAGGTGCATGGAAAAGAAATAATAGAATAACTCAAAATTATAATAAGTTTATGCAAGAAAAGATGAAACTTATAAATATTAAATTTAAAAAAATAAAAGGTCATTCAGGAGATAAGTATAATGATATGGCTGATATGCTTGCTAAAGAAGCTTTAGATAAATAAATTTTAATATGTTTAGAATTATAAAAAATACACATACTAAATCTAGTAAAGCTTATTAAAAGAGGTGTATTTATATGTTTAAGAGTTTAGCAACAGGAATAGTTATTGGAGCAGCAGCTGCTATGGTTGTATTACCACAACTTGATAGAAAGACTCAAAGAGCTGTAAGAAGAACAGGAAAGAAAATGTGTTGTATGGCAGGCGATGCTTATGACAATATTCTGAATTATATAAAATAATATAGAAAACTGTTATGATTTTTCATAACAGTTTTCTTGTAATTGGAATAAAATATATACTTTTTTGAAATAAATTATGATATAATTAAAAATAATAAATGGATTTTTAGAAAAAATAATAATAAATTGTAGATAGAAGAGGAAGAGCAGAAATATGGAGATTCTTTCATTAGGTGAGAAGATAAAGAGGAAAAGAAAAGAATTAAATATGACACTAAAAGATTTGGCGGCAGACAGAATTACTCCTGGTCAAATAAGTTTGGTAGAGTCTGGAAGATCAAATCCATCTATGGATTTATTGGAGTATTTAGCAGAGAATCTTCAAACTACAGTAGAATATCTTATGGAATCAGAAGAGAGCCAGGCTGAGAAAATTTGTGTCTTTTATGAGAAAACTGCTGAATCATATGTTTTAAGTGGAGATTTCATAAGTGCAGAAAAATATATAGAAAATGCATTATATTATGCTGAAAAATTTGGATTAGAATATAGGAAAGCAAGAAATTTATATATTAGAGCTGATATAGCCATGAAAAATGGAGAATTAACTTTAGCACAACAAATATATCTTTCAGCAAATGTTATATTCATAAAACAGAATAAGTATGAAGAAGTTACTAGGACATTTCTTAATTTAGGAAAAATTACTTTAAAGTTAAAAGCATATCATTCAGCAACGAGTTACTTAAGACAAGCTGAAAAAGTATATTTGGATAATAAAATAGGAGACGACTTATTGTTAGGTGAAATATATTATCAAATGGCAGAAGGATATTTTAAGATTGATAATATTACAAAGGCTATGAATTATTCTTTCTTAGCAAAAGAAAAGTTTGAGCAAGTGTATGATGAAGAGAAATATGCAAAAACACTTCTAGGTATTTCTGAAAAATATAGCGAAAATGGTGATTTGAGTAATGCTATAAAATATTCTGAGAAGGCATTAGAAGTATATAAAGATCTTAATAAAGGAAGTCATATAGCTTATATTGAAAATAATCTTGGAAGATTATTTTATGAGTTTGAAAATTTTGAAGAATCATTCAAGCATTTAGAAATAGCTAAAGATTTAAGAAGCAGAAAAAAAGACCAAAGCGTTGTTGAGACTTTATTTAATATATGTGAAAACTATATTAAGCTTAAGGATATTGAAAAATGTGAAACTACATTAAAAGAAATTAATCATGTGATAGATGAGAATTTTGTTGAAAATGTAATAGAATATAATCTTTTATGGTATAGAGTATATACAATAAAAGAAATGTATAAAGAAGCAGAAAATATACTTATTGATACATTTAATTTAGCTAAAGCAAATGAATTATCAAAGAAGGCAGCGCAAGTAGCTATTATGATAGGAAAATTTTATATTGACTGGAAGCAAGATAGTGAGGCGGCTAAATACTTAGATCAAGGTGTAAGTATATTAAAAGAACTAGGCGTTTTAACTAACTAATTTACTGGGGGTAGCAATGGAAATATTATCAACAGGAGACAAAATAAGAAGAGCAAGAGTATACGAAGGGATAACTTTAAAAGAGTTATGTGAAGATAAAATATCAATTTCGAAAATGAGTTGTATAGAAAATGGGAAAATTAAACCAGATGAAGAAACATTAAAATACATTGCAACGAAGTTGAAAGTAAATTATGATTACTTAGTTCAAGATATAAGAGGACAAATAGAAGAAAATATTAGGTTAATTGATAAGGGAAACTTACCACGAGAAGAATTATTTAAGCTAATCGAATATATTCTTAATTATTCAATTAACTGTGAGTATTATGATTTAGCCTTTATAATTATTCATAAGTTATTTTCTATATATGAAGATAGTGATAATATTGAAAATATGCAACTTATAATAGCGAAATATTATGATATTTATCAAAAAAATGAAATTAAAGAAAATACTCTAATTTATTATAAAGACATGGCAACATTTTTTATGAAAATAAAGGAGTATTATGAGGCTATAAATTATTATGACAAAATATTAAAAATATTAGAAGAAAGTAATTTCAATGATAAAGATTTGTTCGTACGTTCATTTTTTAATAAAGGAATATGTTATATGGAGCTTGGAGAAATAGAAAAGTCCTATTCAATAGTTGAAAAAATTATTTCCGATATAGACTGTATAAAAGAAATCCAAATAAAAGGGTATATTTATCACATATTTGCTTGCCTTAGTATATTAGCGAATAAAGTTAATGCAGATAAGTATATTCAAATGTCTTATGAATGCTTAAAAGATGATAAAAAATCACTAGCAAAGATTAAAGATAGAATAGGAAGATTTTTTTATCAGATTGGAGATGATGAAAAAGGAAAAGAAGAGACGCTAGCTGCAAAAAATATGGCATGTGGGTATGATACAATAGAATTCATAGACGTTTTAATAGATTGTATTGAAACTTTCTATATATACAAGGAATTTGAATTAGCAGATGAAATGATAGATAAGGTACTAAATCTTTCTATTTGTTCTGAAAATACCGCTTTAATTGAAAGGGCATATTATTTTAAAGGTATGCTTCTGCAAAAGCAGGGTCAATATAGGCAAGCGGAAACATATATGAATATTTCTACAGATTATTTTTTGAAATCTGCTAGTGTTGAAGATACATATAAAAGATATAATGAAATGGCAGAGCTATATTATAATCTAGGTGAGCCAAGAGAAGCTATAAAATATTTTACTTTAGCAATGAATTTAGATAAAAATTAATATAAAATAAGGGCTATTCAATTGAATAGCCCTTTTTATTTCAAAAAATATTAATCAATAACTTTAATGAAAAAGGTTATATATTTGAATCCATAAAGACCATTTACTTTTAGACTCGCTTAATAATATTGAATTAAAGAATAAACCTCTCATACAAAACATCCTTTCAAACATCTTTATATTTATAGTATATAGGAAGGGATAAAAATATAATATTCACATCAATGTTTAAGTTAAATGTACAATGAGGTTATTCTTACTTAATGGTTATATATAGAAAAGACAAAAATAACATAAAAATAAAGTTTTAATGTGTTATTTTATATTTTTTAATAATATAAGTTTAGCACCGTACCCCTTTAATTCTGTAATTATATTTAAAACTAAACTCTTTTTACTATATTTGAATTCAATTTTAGGATATGAAGCTTTATATAAAATCTCTTTTTCTTCTTTGTTTAGCCTATCTGGAGATCCCATAGATAACCAATAATTATAAGATGAACCTATTTTTTCGTTTATCTCATAGGTTGTAATTCTTGTATCGTTTTTTAAGTTTACTATGTTAAGAGAAAATTTCTTTTCAAATGATTTTTTTAAGCCCTTGCTTGAGTAAATATCCTCATAATTAGCTAAATCATCAACATCATTTCCGTGAGAATATAAAAGTATCGCGTATTCATCGTCATTCTTAGTTACAATATAACCATCATCAAATGATACAATCTCCTTGCCTAATTTGCTTAATAAGTAATATGCATAGTAAGATGGTTTTTTTATGGCCATATCATTAATAAGTCCTGGTGCACCAATAAATACCTCATTAGTTATATTCATAGCTTTTTCAAGAACATCAAAAGCTCTTAAAAAATCTAGGGATTTCTCTTTAATAACTGTATTATGAATAATATAAGGTAACATATATGCAGTATCATAAATAGGGTTTAAAGAGTTAATTGAAAAAAATGTTTCTTCTAAAATCTCAATATCAAAATTATCATTTATAAATGATTTCAAACTATCTTTAATTTCGCAGGATAAATCAGATGCAAATTGGAAACAAAAATCAGTTATATTAAAATAATCAATTTGAGAAAAATAATCAATAAAGCTTGTAAGTATATTTTGATATTTTTCTAGTGAATACTCTGTTGAATCTAAAAGTATTAGAGGTTTAAGAGAGATATCTGTTAAAAATTCTAATACTGCTTTAGCCTTATTCCAATTGTAAAATTCTGAATCTATGAATACGCCCATATCATTATGGAACATTTTTTCAAGTCTACCATAATCGAAATGTATTTCATCTTGTATTTCCTCTAAAATATCTTTATTATCTTCTATTAATAAATCAAAAGCTTCACCTATATTAATTATATGACCAAAGTCTGGATTAAAAGTTTTTAGAGTTTCATCCATATCAATATGAATATTCCATAGTTTGTTTTCAAAGTTATATCTATTATACTTCTCTAAAGTATGAGATAAAAATTCTAAAGATTCCTCTAATGGTAAAGGATAAAGAACCTTTTCAAGTTCAAATTCTTTTTCAGTAAGAGAGAATTTCTTTCTATATTGAAGAGGAGTGCAATTATAATATTCTTTGAAATTTTTATTGTAATATCGTACATGTGAGAATCCTACTTCATCAGAAATTTCTGAAATACTTATATCACTATCTAACAAAAGTTTTATGGACTCTTCAACACGAGTTTGATTAATTAAATCTGTAAAGCTAGACCCGGTTGCATACTTTATTTCATGAGAAAGATAGTGAGGACTTAAAAATTCTTTTTTTGCTATATCTTTTAATGTTATGTTGTTATTATAATTATTAAAAATATATTTTGAAATTCTATGATATCTATCAAGCTGTTCTGTTTTCTCTTTAAGCTCTTCTTTTTCAGTAGTTAGATAGTGAAAGTTATTTATTAAATGATATAGTAAATGAATTAAAATATCTTCAATTTCTTCATCATAATCTTCAAGTTTTTGAACGTACTCACATAGTAGTTTAGCTAAAAATGCTTTAAGATCATCATATTCTTCACCTACTTGAGTGGAGTTAGAGGTAGTATAGAAAAATACATTTTTAATATCTTTATAATATTTCTCAAAAAAACTTGGATCTATATTAAAGATTAAAATTTTATTGTCTTCTTTACTATAAAATTTATGTGCTTCATCTACGTTTATAATTTCTACTTCCTTTTCATTAAGAGTAAAGGAGTCAGAATCAATAGTTATATCTATGGAACCTTTTATCACATATACGATTTCGATAGAATTATGCCAATGTATTGGATAATTTCTAATATTAAAATATGATATTTTAATTGGTAAATCTAATGGATAATTTATAAATTCCCTTCTCAAATTCTCACCTCAGATTCTTATAAGTTTACGCCTATAATATTTATTATACCAATAAGTAGGTATAAAAACAAAAGGATAAGGAATATTAATGAAATAGTTGCAAAATTATATATTAATCAATATTAAGCTTTTATTTGGTAAATAATAAAATGAAAAAAATAATAAATTTACTTTGACTTTCTTTGACTTTTGTATTATTATTTTATTAAAGATAAAAACATTAAATGAGGTGAATAAAGTATGAACGTTGAAAAAATGACATTAAGAGTACAACAAGCATTAAATGATGCTAATTTAACAGCTGTTAAGCATAATCATCAACAAATTGAAATAATTCATCTATTTTCTGCTCTAGTAGAACAAGAAGATGGATTAATACCAAACATCTTTACAAAGATGGGAATAAATATAAAAATGATGAAGTATGATATAGATCAGGCTTTAAACAATATGCCTAAAGTAACAGGTGAAGGGGCTAATAATTCATCAGTTTATATAACAAGACAACTAGAGGAAGTTTTGGTAAAAGCAGATTCAATAGCTAAAGATTTCAAGGATTCTTATATAAGTGTAGAACATTTAATGTTAGCTATTATGGACGTAGATAAAAATGGACCAACAAAGAAAATATTAGATAAATATAATGTAAACAAAGATAGTTTTATGAAGGTTCTATCGGGAGTAAGAGGAAGTCAAAGAGTAGATACACAAGATCCCGAGGGTACTTATGATGCATTAGCAAAGTATGGTACAAATTTGGTAGAACTTGCAAGAAAACATAAACTAGATCCTGTGATAGGAAGAGATGAAGAAATAAGAAGGGCAGTTAGAATACTTTCTAGAAGAACTAAGAATAATCCTGTATTAATTGGAGAGCCTGGGGTAGGTAAAACTGCTATAGTTGAAGGATTGGCTAATAGAATAGTAAATGGAGATGTACCTGATGGATTAAAAGATAAGATTATTTTCTCATTGGATATGGGTGCATTGATAGCCGGAGCAAAATATAGAGGTGAATTCGAAGAAAGACTAAAAGCTGTTCTTAAAGAAGTTCAAAGTAGTGAAGGAAGAATAATTCTATTTATAGATGAAATTCATACTATAGTTGGAGCAGGAAAAACTGATGGCGCAATGGATGCAGGTAACTTAATTAAGCCTTTACTTGCAAGAGGGGAATTACACTGTATAGGGGCAACAACTTTTGATGAGTATAGACAATATATTGAAAAAGATAAAGCGCTTGAAAGAAGATTCCAACCTGTTATAGTTAATGAACCAACTGTTGAAGATGCTATATCAATTTTAAGAGGATTAAAAGAGAGATTTGAAATTCATCATGGTGTAAGAATTCAAGATTCAGCTATAGTTGCAGCAGCAAAACTTTCAGATAGATATATTTCTGATAGATATTTACCAGATAAAGCTATAGACTTAATTGATGAAGCAGGAGCAATGATAAGAACTGAAATTGATTCCTTACCTGCCGAATTAGATGAGGTTAGAAGAAAGCTTATACAACTAGAAATAGAAAAAGAAGCATTATCAAAAGAGAAAGATGAAGGGTCAAAGAAAAAACTTAATGCATTAGAAAAAGAGTATGCAGAGCTTAAAGCTAAAAATGATGAAATGACTGCTAAGTTCGAAAGAGAAAAAGGAGCTATTGAAAAGTTAAAAGACTTAAAGTCTAAACTTGATATTGCTAGAGGTGAGCTTGAAGCAGCTCAAAGGGCTTATGATTATAATAAAGCAGCGCAAATACAATATAGTGAAATTCCTTCATTAGAAGAATCTATTAAGCAAATGGAAATAGAAGTTAAGGAAAATTATGAAGGAGCATTATTAAAAGAAGAAGTTACTGAAGAGGAAGTATCACAAATACTTTCTAAATGGACTGGAATTCCTGTAACTAATCTATTAGAAGGTGAAAGAGAAAAACTTCTAAGATTAGAAGATGAGATGAGCAAGAGAGTAATAGGGCAAGAAGAAGCTGTAACTTCTGTAACATCTGCTATTTTAAGAGCAAGGGCAGGACTTAAAGATGAAAATAGACCAATAGGTTCATTTATATTCTTAGGACCAACTGGGGTTGGTAAGACAGAACTTGCAAAAACATTAGCTAGAAACCTATTTGATTCTGAAGATAATATTATAAGAATTGATATGTCTGAATATATGGAAAAGCATACTGTATCTAGATTAGTCGGAGCGCCTCCAGGATATGTAGGATATGATGAAGGTGGTCAATTAACAGAGGCTGTTAGAAGAAAACCATATAGTGTTATTCTGTTTGATGAGATTGAAAAAGCTCATGAAGATGTATTTAATATATTCTTACAAATCTTAGATGATGGTAGATTAACAGACAATAAAGGTAAAACTGTAGATTTTAAAAATACTATAATTATAATGACATCTAATATAGGAAGTAACTATCTTCTAGAAAATACATCAGAAGATTATATAGAACCTTCTATAAGAGATTCTGTAATGAATGAAATGAAGATGAGATTTAAACCAGAATTCTTAAACAGAGTTGATGATATAATTATGTTTAAGCCTTTAAGTGAAACTGGTATAACTAAAATTATTGATATATTCTTAAAAGAAGTGTCTACAAGATTAAAGGATAGAAATATTACTTTAGAAATTACACCGGAAGCTAAACATGTTATGGCTACAGAAGGATATGATCCTGTTTATGGTGCAAGACCACTTAAGAGATATATTCAAAATACTCTTGAAAATAAACTTGCTAGAAAGATAATAGCTGGTGAAATAACTTATGGTTCTAATGTTATTATAGATGGCGAGAATGAAGAGATTGTAATAAGAACGAATTAGTATTATGTAGGGAGCTGATGAATAAATCAGCTCCTTATTTATTTGCGATGAAATATATTTATGAAAAAGAGGTTGTTATTATATTCTAGAATAAAATCATGACAATAAATTAAAATAGAAATATGCAAAATTAGTATACACTGTAGAAATACTATATGTTAAAATGATTCTTAGATTAAATCACTTGAGAGGAATTATTAAGTTGGGGGATGCGATGGTTAAGAATGAAAAAGTAGAAAATTTAAAAAAATATGGAACTATAGTAGCAGGGGCATTTCTTTTTTGTTTAGGAATAAATTTGTTTGTTGTACCTGTAGGACTATATAATGGAGGAGTAGTAGGAATATCTCAAATTATACGTACTTTAGTTAATGATTATTTGTCATTACCAGCAAATTTTGATATATCAGGTATTATAAATTTCCTTTTAAATATACCACTATTATTGTTAGCTTATAAAAGTATATCAAGAAAGTTTTTTACTGGAACGGTAGTTAGTATAGTATTTCAGACTATATTCTTTTCTATTATAGCTATTCCTAATGTACCTATAATAGATGATAGATTAGCAGCTTGCTTAATCGGCGGTATTATTACTGGGACAGGTATAGGTATAACTCTAAAAGCTGGTGGTTCTGGTGGTGGAATAGATATATTAGGCGTATACTTTGCTAAAAAATATTCTGATTTTAGTGTTGGAAAATTAGGAATTATTATTAATGCATTTATTTATGGAGGATGTGCAATATTATTTGAATTACCAATAGCTATATACTCTATTATTTATACAGCATTTTTTGGTTTAATAGTGGACAGGATACATTATCAAAATATTAATACAACAGCTACGATTTTTACTAAGAAGCAAAACATAGAAAAAAGTATTATGTCTGAAATGGGAAGAGGGGTTACTTGCTGGAAGGGATATGGTGCTTATACTGGAGAGGATACATTAGTATTAGTTACTGTAATATCTAAATATGAAATAAACCAATTAAAGAAAATAGTATATGATATTGATGATAAGGCATTCGTTATATTTAATGAAGGGATGAATGTTACAGGAAATTTTGAAAAGAGATTATAGAGAAGAGTGATTTGATTACTTGTATAAGGCATTGTTAAGCTTGAATGTTTAACAATGCCTTATTTATATGAAAATATTTAAGAATTATTATGAAACTTATTAATATTATTGCATATTATGTACTGTGAAGTAACAGATGATGTGAACTTTTATGAAGAAATTTACAAAAGATTATTTTGATTAGTTATGAAGTGGCTTTGAAAGAAGTGTGCATCATCAATTAAAAATATAAAATACGGAGGATAAATTTATGAGTAATTCATGTAATGAATATTATAGTGAAGAGTATAATGAAAATACCAATGATAATTGTAACGAAAATTATAATGATAAACACGTACACGAATTCACAGGAAGTGTAAAATTGGCAGAAACAGGAGATGATAGGCATAATCATCGTACTGCAGGAATTACAAGTGAGCCTATATATTGTGAAAATGGACGTCACTATCACTTAATAAAAGCACAAACTGATTCAGCTCCAGATGATCATCATCATCCTATAATTATTAGAACAGGATTAGATATAAAAATTAGAGGAACTAATAAACACGTTCATGCTATAAAAGGAGCAACTAGGGTTGTGGATCAACATTGTCATAATTTTGAGTTTGCTACTTTAACTGAAAGACCTTTGAAATAGTAAAATTGGAAGTTATATCCACGTTGTTTTAATTACTGGTGGAGGTAACTCCTTTGAGTAAAAAGTCTAATATAGAGTTACATCTATATTAGACTTTTTTATATTAGCAGTTCAGTTATAGTTTTATAAATAAAAAAATATAAAAAATGTTGACAAATGATGATAAAGATAATATACTAAATGACGTGGTCGAGAGGTGGACAAATTTACTACACTTAATCACGATGAGGTTAGTATGTTAAGTAGATTGCTTAATTAGAATCTTATAACATTATTTATGCGGGTATCGTATATCGGTAATACTCCAGCCTTCCAAGCTGGAAAGGTGGGTTCGATTCCCACTACCCGCTCCATTATGCGTGTTTAGCTCAGCTGGATAGAGCAACGCCCTTCTAAGGCGTGGGCCAGGAGTTCGAATCTCTTAACACGCACCAGATACAGGGATATCGCCAAGCGGTAAGGCACCGCACTTTGACTGCGGTATTCGTAGGTTCAAATCCTGCTATCCCTGCCACTTATGGTTTACTAGCTCAGTCGGTAGAGCACTTGACTTTTAATCAAGGTGTCCGGGGTTCGATTCCCCGGTAAGCCACCAAATATTTTGGAAAACTTAAAGGATGATATCATATGATATCATCCTTTAATTATTTTGAGAAACTATTTGTTATTTCATACCTTGTTCATATTGTTGAACCATTCTCTTAACCATTTCTCCGCCGACGCTTCCGTTTTGTTTTGCTGTTAAGTCGCCGTTATAATCGCTTAGTGGAACTCCTAGTTCACTTGCTACTTCTTTTTTGAATTGAGCTAATCCGTTTTTTGCTTCTGGAACTAATTTTTGTGCCATAATATTATCTCCTTTTATTTTTATTATTTGTAAAGTGTATCTTCACTTTACAGTATTATTTTACGTAGTTTAATTCTTAATAAACTATAATATTAAAGGGAAAAAAGGCAAAAGAAATAAGAAAGGGTACAATATGGCAATGAGTTATATTATAAAAAAATAAGATATCCTTTTTGGGGATATCTTATTTTTTTATTATTTAGTTTTTTTACTTCATGCCTTGTTCGTATTGTTCAACCATTCTCTTAACCATTTCTCCACCAACGCTACCGCATTGTTTTGAAGTAAGATCACCGTTGTAATCTGTAAAAGGAACGCCCATTTCATTTGCTACTTCGTTCTTAAATTTTGCTAATCCGTTTTTTGCTTCTGGAACTAATTTTTGTGCCATATTAGACCCTCCTTAATAAATTAAAAGTTTATTTATGTAAAGCTTCTTTGCTTTACAATAGTATTTTGCGTAGAAATGGTTTTAATAAACTATAAAAATGAGACCAAAATAGGAAAAATAAATATCGAAATGAATAAAATTACTTATAATCTAATTGTTCCAAGAAGAGGATAAGCTAGTAAATTTATTTTAGTTGTAAAAATAAATTTGTAGTATTTCGTTATTGAAAAAATATAAATGCTGTTATATATTTTATATAACAAATAAATTGAGAGGTGAAGTAATGCTACTTAAAATAGATTTCGATTCTGATATACCTATATATAATCAGATAAAGACAGAAATAATAAAAGGAATTGCTAGAGGAGAAATAGAAGAAGGTGAGATATTACCTTCGGTAAGAGGTTTAGCTTCAGATATAGAAGTTAATATGCATACTGTTAATAAGACTTATAGTATCTTAAAAGATGAGGGCTATATAAAGATTGATAGGAGAAAAGGAGCTTTTATAAGTTTAAATTTAGATGAATCAAATAATAAGTTTAGAAGAAGTTTTGAAGAAGAGTTAGAGTATTATATAGCGGAGTGCTGTAATAGAGGTATATCAAAAGATGAAGTGTATAAAATCATAGAGAAAAAATATAGTTTATTTAAGGAGAAAGAATAAAATGGAGGAATTAGTTAAATATTTTATATTCCCGTTTATTACAATTATATTATATATTCAAGTATTTAATTTAAATAGATTTTCTAATAATGGAATATATTTCGGTATTAGAGTGCCGTTAGAATATAAAGATGATAAAGATATATTAGAATTAGAAAAAATATATAAGAAGCAAAATATTATCTTAATATTGCCGATAATAATATTAGTAAATATAATATACTTTTTAAATATGAAGATGTGGCTATTTTTAACATACATATTTATATTGATTGGGATCATTAATATACTACCTATAATTTATTGGATAAAGATGAGAAATCTTAAAAATAAAAAAGGTTGGAAAGTTTTAAGTAAAAATGTTGTTATTGTAGAAACCGGGTTAAGACAACCACAGAAGAATTCAAGAGTTAAGGCTGTAGATACAAGATATTATTTAATTCTTTTGATTATACCATTAATTATATCTATATTAACGTTGATTAATTATAATAGTATACCACAATTAATTCCTGTTCATTATAATGTTTCAGGAGTTGTAGATAAAGTAGTAGAAAAAGGGACAATTGCTGCTTATATGAATTTAGCAGGGATACCTTTCATGCTTGTTTTAATGATATTTTTCTTTATGTTTATAAACAATATTACAGTAAAATCTAAATCAGATTTATTTAGTGGAAAGATTAAAGAAACAATTGAGAAGAAGTTGTTATTTAAAAAGTATGTTTCAATATTTACGTGGATTTTAGCCTTAGAAACATTAATTATAATGGCTATTCCGCAAATTTGTATAATTTTTAATTTAAGTATAGAAATAATGACTATTCCGATGATAATATTGTTTATTAGCATAGTAATATTTTTAGTGATGAGCTATTATTTGGGTCAAGGTGGACGAAATATAAAAACAAATGAAGAGGGGGAAGAGAATTATAGAGATGATGATGATAAGTATATTCTTGGAGCATTATACTATAATAAAAAAGATCCTGCGTTGATGGTTGAAAAACGTATAGGAGTTGGATGGACAGTAAATTTAGCGCATCCGTTAGGCAAAATAGTAATGATATTACCATTTATAATAATAGTAGGTATGATAATATTTATGTACTTTTACGAGAAGACTAATCCGATATTTTAAAATATTAAGCTATGAGTATGCATAGCTTTTATTTATAGAGAAAAAACAAAAATATCTTGATGAAAAATAAGGAAATGATATACAATTAAAAAGAACAAAAGAGAAAAAGGAGAAATGAAGTATGGAATTGTTTAAAATTAAAGATTTAGAATTTAAAAGTGAGGAATTTTTAGATAATATTGACGAATATGAAGATTTAATACCTATAATACAAGATTTGCAAGAAAGTTTAAGTTATGAAGAGATTAATTGTGTAGGTGAAAATGATTGCTGTAATAGTACTGATAAAAATTATATTGTAGAAATTCAAGGGTACTTAGATAGCGAAGATGAATTTTACACAAAAGAAGAATTAATTCAACATGGGACTAATCTAGAAAATGGTAACCTAGATCCGTTTATAATAAGAATTTATAAATGTGTAGAATGTGGAAAGTGGATAATTGATATTTTAGAATAGGTGTAAAATAATGAGAGACAGGTTTATAGAGAAGATATCTATATTTAATGATAGTTTTAGAGAGAAAATAAATAAATTTATGAATTTGAGTATAGAGAAGAGAATAACCATTATTTCTATGCTTATATTGATACTTTCTATATTTGTTATGATATCCATGTCCAGTGGTATATCTACGAAGGAAGAAGTAATAAGCAATTTTAAGACAGCCATTGAAAATAAAGATGTAAAATTGTTATCAAAAACTTTAAAAGTTGATAACAAAAGAGTAAATTATGAAAATTTAATACCGATTATGAATTATTATCATGATAAGATGGATACATTACTTGATGTAACTAAAAAATTAAGAGCTGATAATAAAAGTGGTATGTTACAGATTGAAAGCAAAAAAAATATATTAGCTGAAGAGTACTACCTAAATATTAACAAGGTATCTGTGGAAGTAAAGTCGAATTTTAATGACACTGAAGTAACTATAGATAATAAAACTATTAAATCAGGTGAAATATTGGAGAATATTATACCAGGAAATTATGTAGCTAGTTATAAATTAAAAACGGATTTTGGTTTTGTAACTGGAGAGAATGAAGTAACCATTACTGATCAGGATGTTATCAATATAAGTGTTGATGCTGGGAATATAACTATATATTCAGATTACAAAGATGCTGATGTTTTTATAGGTAATAAAAATATTGGTAAAAAGGTAGAAAGTGTAGTTAATTTTGGGCCTATTCCACTAAATAGAGATATTAGCATATATATAGAGAAGGAGTTTCCTTGGGGAAAAATAAAAAGCGAAACACTATATATAAATGATAGTGGAACTATTAAGTTAAATATTGATATGGTAAATGAAAAGCTAATGAGTGATATTGATATATTGTTAAATGATTTCTTTGACTCAGTTTTTAATGCACTCAATGAAGAAGATGAAAGTTTAATTATAAATGCGAATGAAGATACTAAAGATAAAATATATGATGATATTTTTAAGAAAACTTTATTTTTTACAAATAATTATAGAATTTCAGATATGAATTTAAATATAGAAAAAAGTGACTTTGAATATGAGGATAAGATTTATAAAGGTAATGTAGTTGTTAAAGTGAATTATGACATTTATAAGAAGTTATTACCCTTTATAAAAGAAAGTCATGAAGAGATGTTTTTAGTTAATTTACAATATGAAAATGATACTTGGATTGCTTGTGGCATTCAAAGATTTAACCTATATGAAGAAGATGATGAGAGTCTGTAAGTATTTGTATAGAAAAATAGGCTTTGAAGAATGACAAAATATTTATTCTTTAAAGTCTTTTTGTTACTTAAATTAAATAGATTTTGTTTGAGGGTAAAAAAAACCTGCACTATTGTGCAGGTTAAAGGGTTTATGTTCATTTAAGAAAGGGAATAAACGAACATATGTGGGGTTTTATTATAACTCTCTAATAAAATTATTAAAGAGTGGTATGGGCTTTTTTTTATGTAATTTGTGTTACAATGACATTATATATCATATTTCAACAAATTCCAATAGTTTTTTGAAAAAAATTAATAAAATTCATATTTTTATGACAAAGATGTGTAAAAACACATATAAGTATATAATAGAAAGAAGAAAAGGGAGGCTAATTTATATGGATAAATATAAAGAAATTCTAAAAAATACACCAGATTATGAAGAGTATACAGCTAATGAAGCTAAGCTGTCAATTGATGAAATGAGGGAATTAGGGCTATTGAAATGTGGAGGGTGTTGTAGTTCAAAAAATGGATGTTCAAAGAAAACTAAGTGTTGTAAGGCAAAAAAATAAAATGTCGAAAAAACACGAGGTAAATAGTTACAGTGTAAATAAATAGAAATTATAAGTCGGATTTTGGAGGTGGATATGAGAAAACCAAGTATATTTAGTAGAGATTACGAAAGAATAATGAGAAGACGTAAGAGGATATTTGTAACCTCAATTTCTTTAATAATTATATCTGTGGTTTTAACTGTTACTTTTATAAGCAGATATAAATTTACGAATATTGAAAGCTACTTAACAACTTGGATTAAAGATAAAGAAAAGAGTGAAAAAGAACAAAAAGAAGAAATCTTAAATGAAGAGAAAGAAATAGATATTTTAGAAACATACAAGAATATAAATGTATTATTAAACGAAAATGAATTCGAATTAAAGTTATCTGATAATAATGGAGAAAAGTTTATTGAAGGTGTTGAAAATTTAGAAAAAGATAAATATTGTATAGATAGCTTAGGTAAAAAAGTTATTATATTAGATAAAAATCAAAATATATTTTTGGCTGATATAGAGGGAAATGTAATAAATTTAACCTTAAATAAGTATGTATCTCCTTATGGTGAAGTTTTTGAGAAAGATGAAGTTTTATCTATTTATAATGATTATATATGGCATTCTCAAGTTAAATTTTTAGATAATAATAAGCTTGCTTATGTAAGTAATTTACCTTACTTTGGTTATGAGTTAAGTCAATATGTAAATTTGATAGATTTAGACACAAAGGAACATGTTACGATATGGGAACTTAAGGGTGGTAATATTATTTTAAAAGAAATTATAGATGGTGGATTAGAAGCTGTAATAGATGGAAATATTAAGTATGTAAAGTAAAATTAATATAATAACATTGGGAAATTTAATTTTGTGAAACAAATATTTGAAAATATTTAAATGTTTATGTTATAATAACTTAGTCGAAATAAGCATACAATAGCTTAGTTTTAGGAGGAATATATACAATGGAAGCTAAAATGGAAAAAAAAGACGTTAATGTTGTTAAGTTTGAAGTAAAAGTAGAAGCACAAAAATTCAACGAAGCTTTAACTAGATCTTATAAGAAGAACATGAATAAATTTAATGTACCAGGATTCAGAAAAGGTAAAGTGCCAATGGCAGTAGTTAAGAAGTACTACGGAATAGAAGTGCTTTTAGAAGATGCTATAAACTTTGCAATCGATAGTTCATATAAAGAAGTATTAAAAGAAAACAATATAATACCTGTAGACTATCCACAAATCGATGTTGTTGAAGTTGGAGAAGGTAAAGATTTCATATATACTGCTGAAGTTACTGTTTATCCAGAAGTTAAGCTAGGTGAATACAAAGGATTAAAAGTTGAAAAGAATTCTTATGAAGTAACTGAAGAAGAAGTAAATAAGAAGTTAGTAGAAATGCAAGAAAGAAATGCTAGAGTTGAAACTAAAGAAGAAGGTAGCGTTGAAAATGGAAACATAGCTGTTATCGACTTTAAAGGATTCATTGATGGTGAAGCATTCCAAGGTGGAGAAGGAACTGATTATGAATTAGAAATAGGTTCAGGAACTTTCATCGGAAACTTTGAAGAGCAATTAGTTGGAAAGAATGTTAATGACAATGTAGAAGTAAATGTAACATTCCCAGAAAACTATGGAAGAGAAGAATTAAATGGTAAGCCAGCTAAATTCGAAGTTACAATAAAAGGAATCAAGGTTAAAGAATTACCAGCATTAGATGACGAATTTGCTAAAGAAGTATCTGAATTTGATACATTAGCTGATTTAAAGGCTGATATTACTAAAAAATTAGAAGAAACAAATGCTTCAAGAATTGAAAGAGAATTTGAAGAAGCAGTTATTTTAGCAGCAACTGAAAATGCAAATGTTGAAATTCCAGCTGTAATGATTGAAAAAGAAATAGATAAAATGGTTCAAAATCTTGAGCAAAGATTACAATACCAAGGTTTAACTTTAGAACAATATTTCCAATTCACAGGTAGTGATGCTGAAAAAATGAGAGAATACATGAAAGAAAATGCTGAAAGAAAAGTTAAGACAGACTTAGTATTAGAAGCTATTGAAAAAGCAGAAAATATAGATGCTACTGAAGAAGAAATAAGAGCTAAAGCTGAAGAAGTTGCTAAAATGTATTCAGCAAACAGCGATGAAAAAATGGTTGATTTATTAATCAACAGCCAAAGAGAAGCTTTAAAGAGTGATGTTATCACAGCTAAAGCTGTTAAATTATTAATCGAAAATAATTAATAAGTATTAAGTTAATTGCCAGAAAAGTTTTTTCTGGCAATTATTTAAAATATTTCTTTAACAAAATAATGTAGATTAGATATAATTTAAGTATAATTACTTTTGTCTATTTGGATATATTATTAAAGAAGGGTTTAAAGAGAAAGAGGAGGGAGTTTTACATGAGTAATTACGTTCCAATGGTTGTCGAACAAACAGGAAGAGGAGAAAGATCTTATGACATCTTTTCTAGACTTTTAAAGGATAGAATTGTAATGTTAAGTGGTGAAGTAAATGATGTTACATCAAACTTAATAGTAGCTCAATTACTTTTCTTAGAAAGTGAAGACCCAGATAAGGATATATATTTATATATTAATAGTCCAGGTGGGTCAATTACTGCAGGAATGGCTATTTTTGATACTATGAATTATATAAAACCTGATGTTAGTACTATATGTATAGGTATGGCTGCATCTATGGGAGCATTTTTACTTTCTGCGGGAGCACCAGGAAAAAGATTTGCGTTACCAAATAGTGAAGTTATGATTCATCAACCACTAGGAGGATTCCAAGGGCAAGCAACAGATATTGATATACATGCAAGAAGAATTTTAAAAATTAAAGAAACATTAACTAGAGCTATGGCTGAATCAACAAATGGAAAAGTTGACTACGAAACTATGGTTAAAATGTGTGAAAGAGATAACTTTATGTCTGCACAAGAAGCTAAAGAAATAGGATTAATAGATGATGTTATAGTTAGAAATGATATAAAGAAAAGCTAAAAGAGTCCAGAGCTAAAGTGAGGTGAAGTTATGGCTAAATTTGATGATAAAAAACAGTTAAAATGCTCTTTCTGTGGTAAAAATCAAGACCAAGTAAAGAGATTAATTGCTGGGCCAGGTGTGTATATATGTGATGAATGTATAGATTTATGTTCAGAGATTATACAAGATGAATTTGAGGAAAGCGTAGAAATAGATACAACTTCATTACCAAAACCAGCAGAAATAAAAAATTATTTAGATCAATATGTAATAGGTCAAGATAAGGCTAAAAAGGCGTTATCTGTTGCTGTGTATAATCATTATAAAAGAATTCAATCAAATATGATTGAAGATGATGTAGAGCTACAAAAAAGTAATATTTTACTTTTAGGACCAACTGGTTCAGGAAAGACACTTTTAGCTCAAACTTTAGCAAAGTTTTTAAATGTTCCATTTGCTATTGCTGATGCTACTACATTAACTGAAGCTGGATATGTTGGAGAAGATGTAGAAAATATACTTTTAAAATTAATTCAAAATGCTGATTATGATGTTGAAAAGGCTGAAAAAGGAATAATTTATATTGATGAAATAGATAAAATTGCTAGAAAGTCAGAAAATCCTTCTATCACTAGAGATGTATCTGGTGAAGGCGTTCAACAAGCTTTATTAAAGATATTAGAGGGAACTACAGCCTCTGTACCACCACAAGGTGGAAGAAAACATCCACATCAAGAGTTTATTCAAATAAATACTTCAAATATATTATTTATATGTGGAGGAGCTTTTGATGGTGTTGATAAAATAATAGAAAAGAGAACTCAATCTAGCTCAATGGGATTTGGTGCTGATATTAAATCTAAAGCTAATAAAGATGTTGGAACTCTTTTAAAATCTATTTTACCTGGAGACTTATTAAAGTTTGGATTAATTCCTGAATTCGTAGGTAGATTACCTATAGTAGTTACTTTAGAATCTCTAGATCAAAATGCTTTAATCAATATATTAAGTAAGCCAAAAAATGCTTTAGTTAAGCAATATTCAAAATTATTTGAGATGGATAATGTTGAGTTAGAGTTTACTGAAGATGCACTTAAAGCTATTGCTGATGAAGCTATAGCAAGAAAAACTGGTGCTAGAGGTTTAAGATCTATAGTTGAAGATATGATGATAGAAATTATGTTTGATATACCTTCTGATGAAAATATATCAAAGATAATTATTAATGAGGATACTGTAAAGAATAAAGAATTGCCTGAAGTTGTTAGATTACCTGAAAATGAAAAGCGTTTGGTTTTAAAACCTAAAAAAGCTAAAAAGAAAAAGGGTATGGAAACAGCCTAAAAAAAATCACCCATGATTTAGGGTGATTTTTTTTGTTAAAAATATTAAAAATATAAATTACTTCTGGAATATAACTATTTGAATAAGTCAATAATACAAATAGTTTTATTAAAGGGAGGGATAGTCTTTTAGGTAGCTAAAAGGAATAAGATATGAATGAAATAATGATGATATTACAATTAATAATGATAGTTCTTTTTATTGTATATTTATTTAACAATAATAAGGCTAATAGGTCAAAAACTGTAGTAATAGATAAAGAGAATAAAAAAGAAATGGATAAATTATTAAAATTAAGATCAATAAAATTAACTGAACCATTAACTGAGAAAAGTAGACCAAAAGAGTTTGAGGAGATAATAGGTCAAGAAGAAGGAATTAAAGCATTACAGGCAGCTATATGTGGACCTAATCCTCAACATGTAATAATTTATGGACCTCCTGGTGTAGGGAAGACTGCAGCTGCTAGGTTGGTTTTAGACAAAGCAAAGAAACAAGCAAATTCACCATTTAGAAGTGAAGCTAAATTTGTAGAGATAGATGCAACTACAATACGTTTTGATGAAAGAGGCATAGCAGATCCTCTTATAGGTTCTGTACATGATCCGATATATCAAGGAGCAGGATCTTTAGGTATAGCAGGGATTCCACAACCTAAACCAGGTGCGGTTACTAAAGCGCATGGAGGAATACTTTTTATTGATGAAATTGGGGAGTTACATCCAATAGAATTAAATAAACTTTTAAAAGTTTTAGAAGATAGAAAAGTATTTTTAGACAGTGCATATTATAGTTCAGAAGATAGTAATATGCCAACCTATATCAGAGAAATTTTTGAAAATGGATTGCCTGCTGATTTTAGACTCATAGGGGCTACGACTAGAAGTCCTGAAGAAATTATTCCAGCTATAAGATCTAGATGTGTAGAAATATTTTTTAGATCACTTCATACAGATGAAATTAAGAAAATAGCTGAAAATTCAATTAATAAAATTGGCTTAACTGTTTCTGATAAAGGTTTAGATATAATAAGTAGATATTGCAGTAATGGAAGAGAAGTTGTAAATCTAATTCAATTATGCTCTGGAATAGCAATAAATGATAATAGAAGTGAAATTTCAGAAGATGATATAAAATGGGTAATTGAAAATGGGCAATATTCAGAGATTCCAGATGTAAAGTTAAAAGAAAACCATAATAGAATTGGAGTTGTAAATGGGTTAGCTGTATATGGAGCAAATATAGGAATGATTATGTCTTTAGAAGCAACTGCTAAAAAAATTACAAATAGAAAAGGTGAGATAAAGATATCTGGTATTATTGAAGAAGAAGAAATTACTTCTAATAATAGAAAGATAAAAAGAAAAAGTACAGCTTATTCTTCAGTGCATAATGTATTAACTGCATTAAATAATGTATTTAATATAAATAGTGATAGCTATGACCTTCATATTAATATACCAGGAGGTGTTCCTGTAGATGGTCCATCCGCTGGTATTACAATAGCTACAGCTATATATAGCTGTATAATGAAAGAACCAGTAGATAATATGATTGCCATGACAGGAGAGATAACACTATTAGGTGATGTTAAGCCTATTGGTGGAGTTAGTGCTAAAATATTAGCAGCGAAAAAAGCTGGAGCGACAAAAGTTATAATTCCAGAAGAAAATTGGAGTGATAGTTTCGAAAACTATGAAGGAATAGAGATAGTACCTGTAAAAAATATAAAAGAAGTAATAGAGTTAGCTATTATATCTCAAAAGCTAAATGGAAATATAGATGTTTTATCAGCGAAAGCAGAATAAATTTTTTAGACCACCCTTTGGGTGGTTTTGTATTTTTTACATAAATAGAAAAGTTGAAAAAATATATATTTATGTGTATACTAAATTGGTTAGATAAATTTTAACAGTAAAGAAGAATGGAGGGGGAAAATGGAAAGAAGTCAAATAACTTTAGCTGTTATTCCGTTAAGAGGCATTACGATTTTTCCCAATATGATTATACATTTTGATGTTGGTAGGGAAAAATCCATAGCAGCTTTAGAAGAAGCAATGAAAGAAAATGGGGAGATTTTTTTAGTATCACAAGTAGATCCTGAGATAGAAAATCCGACTAAGGATGATGTTTACTTCATTGGAACTATATCAAAAGTTAAGCAAATATTAAAAATGCCTAAAGGTATTACAAGAGTATTAGTTGAAGGTATTGAAAGAGCTGAAATTGTTGATATATTAGATGAAGAAAAATTTATGAAAGCTAATATTGTTAAAATAGAAAATGAATATGTTAAAGGAGACGATGCTAAGGAATCAGCATATAGAAACCTTTTAACAAAGTCATTTAATCAATATATAGAAGCGGCTGATGTTGAAGGGAATAAAGTACCATTAGCAATAACTAAAGAAGAAAGCTTAAGTAAAGTAACTGATTTAGTGGCATCTTTTATTGAACTTGAAGATGATAAAAAGCAAGAAATTCTTGAAACACTTGATGTTTACGAAAGAATTGAAAAGTTAATTCTTTATATTACAGAAGAAATAGAAATTATTAATATTGAAAAAGAAATAGGGAATAAGGTTAAGGATAAAGTTGACAAGGCTAATAAGGAGTACTTCTTACGAGAACAGGTTAAAGTAATTCAAGAAGAACTTGGTGAAGATGAAGAGAAAAATGAAATAGAAAACTATAAAGAAAAAATAGCCAAGTTAAAAATGCCTAAGGATGTAAAAGAAAAGGTTGAATATGAACTTTCTAGATTAAAAACATCTAATTCTGGAGATGGTAATAATATAAGAACTTATCTAGATTGGATTATAGCCCTTCCTTGGAATAAGAGTACAAGGGATACTTTTAATATAGAAAAGGCAGAAGAAGTGTTAAATGCAGAACATTATGGTTTAGATGAAGTAAAAGAGAGAATATTAGAATATCTTGCTATAAAACAATATACAAAAAGTATAAAAGGACCTATTTTATGTTTAGTTGGTCCACCAGGAGTTGGGAAAAGCTCTATAGCAAAATCAGTAGCAAATGCAGTAAATCGTAAATTTGCAAGAATTTCTCTTGGAGGAGTCAAAGACGAAGCAGAAGTTAGAGGGCATAGAAGAACTTATATTGGAGCAATTCCAGGTAGAATTGTATATGCTTTAAAAGAAGCTGGATCTAATAATCCATTAATTTTACTAGATGAGATAGATAAGTTAAGTTCAGATCATAAAGGAAGCCCTGCAGATGCTTTGTTAGAAGTATTAGATCCTAATCAAAATATGAACTTTAGAGATAGCTTTATGGAAGTAGATATTGATTTATCTAATGTATTGTTTATTACTACAGCGAACTCTTTAGACACTATACCTAGACCATTATTAGATAGAATGGAAATTATAGAGATATCAGGCTATACTTATGAAGAAAAGTTTAATATAGCTAAAAATCATCTTATACCTAAGACTTTAAAAGAGCATAACTTAGACAAAGATACCATCAAAATTTCTGATAATGTAATAAAAGAAATAGTAAATAGTTATACTATGGAGTCTGGAGTTAGAACACTTGAAAGACAAATAAATAAAATTGTTCGTAAAGCTATAACTGATCTTATAAAGAACAATAATAAGAGTATTACTATATCAGCTAATAAAGTTGAAAAGTATCTAGGTCCTAAAATATTTGAATATGAAAAAATAGATAGAGAAGATAAGGTTGGAGTTGTAACAGGTTTAGCATGGACAGCTTATGGTGGAGATACTTTACCGGTGGAAGTTAGTGTTATGAAAGGATCTGGTAAATTAGATCTTACAGGACAATTAGGTGATGTTATGAAAGAATCTGCAAAAGCATCATATAGTTATGTAAGAGCTAATGCAAAGAAATATGGAATACCAGAAGACTTTTATAAGGAAAATGATATTCATATACACGTTCCAGAAGGTGCAGTACCAAAAGATGGTCCTTCAGCTGGCGTTACTATGACTACAGCACTTGTTTCAGCTTTATCAAATAAAAAGGTTAAGAGCAATGTTGCTATGACTGGGGAGATAACATTAACTGGAAGAGTACTAGCTATTGGGGGAGTTAAGGAAAAATGCTTAGCTGCTCATAGAATAGGAATAGATACTATAATATTACCAAAAGAAAATGAAAAACATGTAGATAAAATACCTAAATCAGTTAAATCTAAATTAAACTTAGTTTTTGCTGATAGAATTGATAAGGTATTAGAGAATGCATTAATTGGAGTTGAAAATAATGATAATTAAAACATCAGAATTTATTACATCAGCAGTGAAAAGAAATCAATACCCTGTAGATGTAAGACCAGAAGTTGCCTTTGTTGGAAGATCAAACGTAGGTAAAAGTTCTATAATAAATGCCTTAACTAATAGAAGAAAGCTAGCTAAGGTTTCTCAAACGCCTGGTAAAACTAGACTTATAAATTTCTTTTTAATAAATGATGAAATGTATTTAGTTGATTTACCTGGATATGGATATGCGAAAGTATCTAAAAAGGAAAAAGAGAGTTGGGGAAAAACAATTGAAACTTATCTAATGGAAAGAGAACAATTGAAAAAAGTAGTTTTATTAGTTGACTCTAGGCATAAACCTACTGCAGACGATATTCTTATGCATGAATGGATAAAACATTTTGGATATAAGGTTATAGTAATTGCAACAAAAAGTGATAAACTATCTAATAATGAAATTGGGAAAAGTAAGAAATTAATTAAAGAAACGCTGAAGCTAGGACCTGAAGACGAGTTCTATTTATTCTCATCAGTAAAGAAAAATGGGAAAGAAGAGTTAATAGATAATATCTTTGGAGATTTAGTAGAAGAATAAATAAAAAAACTGCCAAAAAGGCAGTTTTTTTTGTTATAAAATTTTTTATCAAAAATAAAACTAGTGTCAAATTATAAAAATTAGAATAGTATATAGTATAAAAATAAAAAAACAAAATCCTTAGGAGGAAGTAAGTATGCAAATGAATGACATTATTGATGGATTAAATTCTTGTGATTGTCCAACAGGCTTACAAGGTACAAATTTCAATAGCGTATCAGGTTGTGGTTTTGGAAGCTGGATATGGATATTGTTAATTTTATTCTACACTAATCAAGGAGCTAATTATGGTGGCGGAGGATGCTGCTGTAAGCCACGTAAAAATGATTGCTGTTGCTGTGGAAATAGTGGATACAATAACGCTGGATATGGTAGCGGATGTGGAGGATATTTATTCTTATTAGTTATCTTATTCTTATGTGGCGGTTGTGGTAATAACTTTGGAGGATGTAATACTTTTGGAAGTGGATTCGATCAAGGCTTTGATGCTTTGGGCGGATGCTGCTAGGTTATAGGAAGGAGGAGAGTATAAATGTCAAAGAAAAAAAATAGATGTTGTTGTGAAGAAGTATGCTGTTGCCCAAGTAATAATGCTGGTTATGGCGGAAATGGATGCTGTGGAAGTCAATTTGCAGGATTAAACAGCTGTGTTTCTCCAATTATATTCCTATTGATAGCATGTGGATCAGGTCTTTTAAGAAACAATAGATCTTTCTTGATAATACTATTATTCTTACTATGCGGAGGCTGTTTCGGTAATTTATTTGGAACAAATAATGCCGGTGGAAACGGATGTTGCTGCGAAAGCGATTGTTGCTGCTAGTATAGAGGATGGAGGGCCTTATGGGCCCTCCAAAAAAATATCTAAAATTATAACATAAATAATTAAAATACATATAATGAAAGTAAAGAAATCTCTAGGAGGAGGGCTTATGTCTAAAAAAAGACATAGAAAGAGGCAAGAAGTAAGTAGCACAAATAATAGTAATAACAATAATAATAGGCAACAGCAGATGAATTATAATAATCCTTTTGGAATTAATCCAAATCAATTACTAAGTATGTTTGGTAATATAGATATGAATCAAATAAATAGCATGTTACAATCTATGGGAGCAGATGGGTTTGATTTCAATAATTTTAATTTAGGATCTTTACAAAATTTAATGAATGGTATGGGAAGAAGCCCAGCACAACAACAAGGTCAACAAAATAGTAAACAAAGTCAGACAAATGCGCAAAGCAATAATAGAGTTGATAACCAGAATCAAAGCTTTGATGATTTAAAAGATTTAGAGTATGAAGATGATAACATACAATTACTAAATTCCTTTAGAAATATAGTAGGGGAAGAGAAAAAAGAGTTTATAGATAAAATTATAAAACTATATAATGATGGTGCATTTGAAGATTAATTTATTTAAAATGTATAAAAGCAGGGAATAGGGTTAATAATATAATTGTACCGGAGAAGTATTCTCCTATAGCAAATGAAGATTACATCTTCATTAAAGCTAAACCCCCCCATCCCCCTTTTAGGCCGCGTTGAGCGGCCTTTTAATTTTCTTTCTTTATACTAGATATCTTATATTCTCCGTATTGATTAATATCTGTTTTTACATTAAAAATAATTTCTTCTTTAGGTTTCGTAGAATCAGAAGAATTGACTTTTTCGAAAGATATTCGCCAAATAATAGAGGAAGGGAGAGCGTTTTTATCCCAATTTATATCATAGAAATACCCATTTTGGAATGAATACCTATAATTTTCTTTGCTTAGATTCCAAAGAATTCCTAGTTCATCAGAGTTTATATATTCGGTGAAAATTCCAGGAGCATCTTCAATTTCATAATCTAGTTGAATCAAATCAATGAATTTTTGTATAACTCCTAATCCAGGAATTTGAAGTTTTGAAAATGTTATATCTTTAATTGTTTTACCATTAAAAATAAAAGATTCTGTTGACTCATCTCCTTTTTCTGAAAGTGCATATAAAATTTTAGGTGTTCTAGAATTTTCAGAGTCTACAATTCCAAAAATATTTTTTGAACAAGAGAAAACTTCTTTAAACTCATCATCGCACCATTGATAAATATAAGTTATAGGTTTTTGATTTTTAAAGCCAGTTAAAATTATTTCTGGAATACCATCTCTAGATAGGTCTAAGGATGTAATTTTTATAGATACAGAATCATATAAATCGATTAAAGCATCTCCGTATAAGTCATTTTTTAGCACATATTCATTTTTAGAGGTTTTTACTTTTATAATATAATGTGAATTTTTTTTATCAACTACTATACTATCTAAAATTCCATCACCGTTATAGTCCTTATCATTTGAATTATGTATAGTTGATGAGATAAAAGATTCGAGAGAATCATTTTTAAAGAAAATTGAAAAAAATATAATTAAGAAGAGTGCTAAAAGAATAATTATAAAAAGCCATCTAAAGATTTTCTTTTTTTCTAATACAATAAACTTTACCATAATATCACCTCAATAAATTATATGAGAGGATATAAATATAAATTCATAATAAAAAAACAGTAAGTATTAAATAATACTTACTGACAACTTTCACAAACACCGTAAAAGAAAAGTTTATTCCATTTTATTTCGTACTTAGAATTTTCGGCTGCTATCTGATTTAAATTTGGGAATGAATCAATTTCTAAATCATCAACTCTACTACATTTTAAGCATTGAATATGGGCATGATCATTTACTGTAGCATCGTATCTAAAATTACCTTCACCTACATTAATTTCTTGTACTAAACCAACTTCAACTAAAGTTTTAAGTGCCTTATAAACTGTAGCTAAGCTCATTGTAGGATATATAGGTTGAAGAGCTTTGTAAATCGCTTCTGCAGAAGGATGATCCTTAGTTCCCATTAAGTATTGATATACAGCAAGTCTTTGAGGTGTAAGTTTAAGCTTCTTTTCTTTAAATATAGAAGTAATATTATCCATGTATATACTTCCACCTTTCTATTTTATTTAATTATATTATATGTTGGGAAATAGATATTTGTCAATAATTAATATTAATAGAGAGTAGTTTATAGAGTAGAAAATAATTAAATAATATTTTAAAAATTATTAATTATACGAATATGTTTAAGTAAAAATAATATTTATTATTATATAGATATATTTATAGGAGGAAGTATTATGTCAAAGTATAAGGTCGGAGATGAATTAATAATAGTAAATGATCCAAATGAAGAAAGACAAAAACTTAAAAATATGACTAAGCTTGTTGTAGATGGTGAATATGCAGAAATATCTTGGGGATTAAGAATAGTAAGTGTAGATTATGATAAACCGTATGTTACATTAACTTATAGGAATATAGATGGAAAATTAAATAAAGTTTTTGCTGAATGCTTAGATGCAGATAATTTTGATGCTGAAATGGTATTAGAAAAGGCATTATTAAAGGCTTTTCAAAATGAAATTATAAATATATCAGTATCAAAAAATACATTTAGAATTAATAAGTAATTATTAATAAATTGTAAAATGTTAAAAATTTTATATTTTTGCTAAAAAATGCTTTATTTTTGTTAAAAAATAGATTATAATGGCCTTGTGATTTCGATTACAATTATTGGGGGTGGGGTTTGTGAGTAAATGTCCATTTTGGTCTTCAAAAAAAGAGAAAGTAAACTGTTATAACGAGTGCCCAATGTACCCTGTATCTAAAGATGACGAGGTATGTCCGTTTATAGAGCACTTAAATCACAATAAAGTAAGTATAAATGATTTTGATGATTTTGAGTATTCTCAAAATAATATTTATGATTTGTCTTATATGGGTATTAAAAATTATGATTAATGGATAATTAAGGAGTTGCTGATAATAGCAACTCCTTTTTCTTGTATTTAGAATACCACAGGTTCTACCTGTGGTTCCGGAAAGCTTCTAGCGGTGAGTAGAAATAAAAAAACCTCCGTTGTAAAATTATAGTAGGTTTGCCGACCAAAACTATAATACA
>NZ_JACOOP010000043.1:0-30621 GCF_014287725.1 Clostridium sp. NSJ-49
GTATATGCTATTAGTTTTATCCAAAGGAGCAAAAATGATACTGAAAAATTTGAGTGATATAAAAAATCTTGGCCATAAAGGCCTTGATATATAAGGGTTAAGAAATATGATTAACCCTATCATAAAAATGGAGAAGAGGTGAAAAAATGGGGAGGGAAATATTACTTAAACCAATATATCTAGAATTAAGTCAAGAACATACTATCAAGATAAAAAGAGATAGATATAAATATAATAGAGAGATTAATGTTTATGGAAAAATATTTTATGATAATATACCAGTTAAAGGGGCTGTTGTAGTTCTTTTTCATATAATTAGAAATAAAAAGATACCGATAAGACGTTGTATTACAGATGAGAGTGGAAGTTATTATTTTAAATTTAATAATTGTAGTTATATAGACGAGATTATAGGGATAACCAGTTTTAAAGAGCTTAGAAAAATGAATAATAAGGGGTATGTACGTACTAAAAAATATAATATAGAAGTAAATGATATAAAAGATATAATATTATACGGAAAAGTTATAGATAATCATAAAAACCCTATTGAAGGAGCAATAGTAGCTGCTTTTTATGATGATGAAAATGAAATGCAAGCAATATGCCATACTTTTACTGATAAAGATGGAATTTATATATTAAATATAAAATATGATTTGTACAGAGATAAAAAAATTATAGTTAAAAGTGTTAATACAAGTAATTCTATAATTATGGATAGTAATAGTGAAGTTAATAAGGTAAGAAAAGATGAATATTGAGACATGGACAATATTGATATATGCTAATGGTAATAATGAATTAGAGCCTGAAATAACTAAGGTTATAGAAAAACTTAAGATTGAAAATATAAAAGAAAATTTTAATATATTAGTACAATTGGCAAGAGCTGATGAAGAGTTAGCTGAAAAGTTAAGAGGAACTATAGATGAAAATAATAAGGATAGATGGCATGGAGTAAGAAGATATTTACTTAATGATAATGGAGCACATGAAGTAGAAGTTTTAGAAAATGTAAATATGGCTGATCCTACAACTCTTTATAATTTTCTTTTATGGGGAATAAAAAATTATCCATCAGATTATGTGATGGTAGTATTATCAGGGCATGGGGCAGGATTTATTGGGGCGATGACTGATTTTACACATGGAAAACCATATTTAATGAGCTTAGATGGACTAGTAAATGTATTTTATAATTTATATAAAATGACAAATAAAAAAATTGAATTGTTACTTTTAGATAGTTGCTATATGAACTTAATAGAGGTTTGGTATGAGTTTGCCAATATTCCATTTAAACCAATTAAGTACCTACTAGTAGCTCCTGACAATGTAAAGCTTGAAGGGATTTCTTATGTAGATTTTATTAGATATTTACAAGAAAAACTAGAAATATATATAGAAAGTAAAATGGTTTTAATTGATGTTATTAAAGAATTTAATGAAGGTTCCAAAACTGAAGATGAGTTGATTTTGGTTAGTTTAGAAAAAGATAAATTTGAAAAATTAAAGAATTGTGTTAATAGTATTGCGAAAATTATTAATGAAAACAATATAGATATTGAAAAAGAATTACAAAATAACTTAAAGTATGAAAAAATAAATCCATTTATCAGTGTTATGTGTTTAAGTAATATAATTAATTCACGGGTAGGATATAGTACTAATGAAATTAATAAAATGTTAGAAGTGCTTAAGAGGATAGTTATATATCCTAATATTGAAGAATTATCTAAGAATATTAATACAGGTCCAGCTATATATATGCCAGATAGTTTAGAGCAATTTAATGAGTTTAAACAAGCCTATACAAATTTATTATTTTTATCTCATAACAATTGGATAACAATTTTAGATAAAAATAGGGAAGAAGTAGTCAAGGAGAGTAAATATATAAAAAGATACGATATATTACCAAGACCAATAATTTTAAAACGAAAATATGTACTTTCTTCTATTTTAGAACAATGTAATGATATGTCAGTTAAAGAAGCTATAGCAATAGTAGAAATGTTAGGATGGGATTAACATTTCTAAATAGCTTTAAGTAAGAATTATTATTATAGTCTTTTTATAGCTTTTTATATATTATTAATTTAGTAATGAGAAAAAATTTTATTTTTAGCTATAGTTAATTTTATTAGAATTATTAACCTTAAGTATCTATAAGGTTAAACAGAAGTAAAAAATAATTTATTATAAAAGAAAAGTAGATTGTGAAATTAAAATCTACTTTTTTATGGTATTATTGAAAAATGAGTTATTATTTAAAAGTATTATATTGTGGAGAAATAAATGTATAAAAAGTGGACAATAAAAGAGATAAAAGAAGAATTAATTGATATAGGAATAAAATTAGAATATCCTACTAATTTAAAAGTTGAAATTTCAAATAGGGCAACTAAGAGAATGGGAGCTTTTTTTTATATAAAAGAAAAAGAATCAATAGTACCAATAAAATTTGTTTTTGCAAAGAGATTAATAGATGGAAATTATCCAGAGGAAGTTGTGAGGGAAGTAATAATACATGAATATCTTCATTATTATTGTGATACAAAAACAGGATTAAGCAATGGACATAATAAATTCTTTAAATCAATGTGTTTAAAATGTGGAATATCTAGTAAAGCAACATTTAGCTACAAAAGTATAAATGAAGATATATATATTAAAAAGCATGTTAAGATATATAATATATATTGTAGAAAATGTGGTAGATTAGTATGTGTACATAGGCGAAGAGATGCAGCTGAAAGAAAAATAAAAAGCTATATTTCTAAATGTTGTAATTCAAGATTAGAATGTAAAATAAATAATATTTAATGAAGATTAGCTTTATGGTTGTAGTATTTTATGTTTTGTATTATTATAATACCATTAATTAAACTAAAGGAGAAAAAGAATGGAAAAAGAAAACTTAGAACAAGAAGAAAAGCAAATTATGACATTTTTAGATGAAGAAGGAAATAAAGTGGAGTTTGAAGCTATTGCAAGAATATTCTTAGAAGAGCAAGAATATTTATTATTAGCTCCTGCAGATGATGAAGAGTCAGAAGATGTTTATGTATTTAGAATTGATAATGTAGAAGGCAAAGAAGAATTAAATCTTGTTGAAGATGACAAAGAGTTCTTAGCAGTTAAGAAAGAATATAAAAAATTACTTTATTAATTGGAGGATTTAAATGAAAGTTAATGAAATAGTGAGTTTTTTACAGGAAAATGAGCTTGGTGATGTAGAAATATTAAAATCAGAAAAAGATTTATTATTAGTAAACTTCTATTATGATTTTGATGAGGATTTATTAGCAGCAGCTAAAGCGTATGCTAAAGAAGAATGTGAAGATGAATCAAGTGAAGCATGGGAGAAAGAATATTACTTACCTTATTTATATGATTTTTGTAATGACGAAGTTTTATCTATAGTAGAAGATATAACAGAAGAGCTTAATATTGCAGGAGAGTTTATGGCATTCCAAATGAAGGATAGAACTGCTGAGTATGTACAGTTTATGGCTCTATTTACAAATGAAGATAGTGATATATCAATAGAAGAAGTGGTAAAGGATTACATTGGATAAAGTTTTCAATAATAAATTTTAAAATACCTATTGAACTTATAAATTTATTTGATATAATAAAATCATAATAAATCCTGAGATGTGCGCTTAGCTTATAATATTCAACCTACATTATATTTACGGGATTTGCAATAGATTTATAGATGTCGGGCTTCATTTAACATTAGAAGATGGCAGAAGTAAATTGCGCGAAACCCACCTGCGAGTTGCAGGTGTGAGTATATAAGTGACCGGCATGTCGGGACATGATTTGAGAATTAAACACCTCGTTAAGAGGTGTTTTTCTTTTTGTCTTATGGAATTTATTTAATTTAGATTAGCATAAGTAAATAATAGCATTTAAGCGGCTTTATATTTAGATATAGATTTCGAGGTTTTTTTCTTGTATTTAATATAGATTCGCTTTTGTTTTTTGCAAATTAATTTGTCCAAGTTTTGAGAAAGGTAAATAATAAGTATGTTACTTGGAGATAAATAATTAAGAAGAAAATTTAAGTAGATTTTATTTCTTTCGATTTTTCTATGTAACGACTTTGTTTTCATTTTTTCACATCCTTTTGATAAAATATTACATCTGTATAATAATTATAACAAATCTAGCTAAGATGTAAATTAAAACAATTATACAAAATTTTACAAAAACATACAAAATAAGGAAAGATGAAGAACTGGAAATTCTAAATATATAGTAGTTGAATAATAAAAATATAGAGAAAATAGTAGAGTAAAATAAAAATAACTAACTAAGTTGATAATATTGATAAATAAATGTAAAATAAGAGTAAATACACAAGAAGAAAGGAAGAAAATAGAATGGATTATACAAAAGCACCAATAGATGATGTTATAAAAAGAATAAATGAATTATATAAAAAAAGTAAAGAAGAAGGATTAAACGAAGAAGAAAAAGAAGAACAACAAAAGCTAAGAAGAAGATATATTGATAATGTCAAAGCAAATTTTAGAGTTCAATTAGAGGGTGTTGAGTTAAAGAAAAAGCAATAGTTTAAGGAGAGTAAAATGTCAGTTGCAGTAGAGAAATTAATTAAGGACTTTGATTTAGAAGTTTTAGTCCAAGGGGATGAAAGTGTAGAAATTTCAGTAAACGATATTAATAGACCAGGATTACAATTGGCTGGATTCTATAACTATTTTGCACCAGAAAGATTACAGGTAATAGGTAAAGCAGAATGGTTTTTTCTAGATGCTATGCAAACAGAGTTACGTAAGAAAAGAGTTGAAAAATATTTCAGCTTTAAATCAAATTGTATAGTAATAACTAGAGGATTAGAACCACACGAGGAATTTGTTAAGGCAGCTAAGAAAAATAAAACTTGGTTATTAAGAAGTAATATGGTTACTACTAATTTTATTAGTAAAATGACAATGTATTTAGCTGACAAATTTGCACCAGAAACTAGATTGCATGGTGTATTAGTAGACGTGTATGGTATTGGAATATTAATAACAGGAGAAAGTGGAATAGGCAAAAGTGAAACTGCTTTAGAGCTTATTAAGAGAGGTCATAGACTTGTTACAGATGATGCAGTAGATATAAGAGAGATAGATGGATCATTAATAGGGACATCACCAAGAATTACTATAGGGATGTTAGAGGTTAGAGGAATAGGAATAATTGATATTCCATCACTATATGGAGTAAGTTCAATACTTCAATCCAAAAGTATTAATCTTATAATGCACTTTGAACACTGGAAAGATGATGGAGATTATGATAGACTAGGAACTAACCAAGATGCTCAGGAAATTCTTGGGGTAAATGTGAGAAAATTGAGAATTCCTATAAGACCAGGAAGAAATATTGCTGTTATTATTGAAGCTGCAGCTGTTAACTATAGACATTCATTAATGTCTGATGTAACACCTGTAGATATAATAGAAAGTAGAATGGCTAAAGATAGCAATTAAAATTAAATGGGGGTATAAAAATGAGTGAAGAAAAAACTAAAAATGCATGGTTAAAATTTGATGAAAAAGGAAGACTAGACATTTTTAATTTCTGTGAGGGCTATAAAAATTATATGTCAGTATGTAAAACAGAAAGAGAATCAGTTTTGGAAGCTATAAGATTAGCAGAAGAAAAAGGTTATAAGGATTTAAATTTAGTAATTAAGAATGGTGAAACTTTAAAAAGTGGAGATAAGGTTTATTTGAATAATAAAGATAAGGCTTTAGTACTATTCTTAATCGGTAATGAACCAATAGAAAATGGTATGAGAATAATAGGTTCTCACGTAGATTCACCTAGATTAGATTTAAAACAACATACTTTATATGAAGATGGTCAAATGGCTTTAATGGATACTCACTATTATGGAGGTATCAAAAAGTATCAATGGATAGCTTTACCTTTAGCAATTCATGGAGTTGTAGTTAAAAAAGACGGAACAAAGATAGATGTAGTAATAGGAGAAGATGATAACGATCCTGTAGTAGGAATATCAGATCTTTTAGTTCATCTGTCTGGAGAACAACTTCAAAAGAAAGCAAATGAAGTTATTCATGGTGAAGATTTAAATGTTCTTGTAGGAAATATTCCTCTAGAAGGAAAAGAAAATGATGCTGTAAAAGCAAATATATTGAAACTACTTAAGGATAAATATGATTTTGAAGAAGAGGACTTTATATCTGCTGAAATAGAAGTAGTACCTGCTGGAAAAGCAAGAGATTTAGGTTTAGATAGAAGTATGGTAATGGCATATGGACAAGATGATAGAATATGTGCATATACTTCTCTTATGGCTTTATTAGATTTAGATAAAGTAGAAAAAACTTCTGTTATATTACTAGTTGATAAAGAAGAAGTAGGTAGTCAAGGGGCTACAGGAATGCATTCTAGATTTTTTGAAAATGCAGTAGCTGAAATAATGGATAGATTGGGACAATATTCAGAACTAAAACTAAGACGTGCTTTATCTAATTCAGCTATGTTATCAGCAGATGTAACAGCTGCTTTTGATCCTAATTACGCTTCTGCTTATGAAAGAAAAAATACTGCTTACTTTGGAAGAGGGCTAGTATTTAGCAAGTATACTGGAGCAAGAGGTAAATCAGGATGTAATGATGCAAATCCAGAGTTTATAGCTTGGCTTAGAAATATAATGGATAAAAATAATATAGCTTATCAAACAGCTGAACTTGGAAAAGTAGACCAAGGAGGCGGAGGTACTATTGCTTATATTTTAGCAGAGTACAATATGGAAGTTATTGATTGTGGAGTAGCACTTCAAAATATGCATGCACCATGGGAAGTTTCAAGCAAGGTAGATATCTACGAAACAATGAGAGGGTACAAAACTTTCTTAATTGAAAAATAAAGAAATCTTAAAACTACCTTCATAAACTTAGTGTTTTAGTAGAACTAGGAATATAAATTATCTCAATAACTAATACTAAAGCGTAGTTAGGTGATAAAGAGAGATTAAATAATAAAGATAAAAGCTAGAAGATTTTTCTCTTCTAGCTTTTATTTATTTTACTGAATTAATGAATTTTTCTAAGCTTTCCTCATCAAGTGACATAGAGCCTAATGAACCATGTCCATTATCCTCTTCCATACCATGAGAGTCAGAGCCACAAGAAATTAGTAAGTTATTTTTGTTTGCAAACTTTCTGAATTTTTTTTCTTCATCAGGAGTATTTAATGCATATACTGCTTCAAGACCATCTATACCAAGAGGTAAAATATCATTAACTGATATTTTTTTTAGTAAAACAGGATGTGCTAAGAATACTTTAGCATTATATTTTCTTAAAAGAGATATTCCTTCTTCTGTAGACATTTTATTAGCTGGAATATAGGCTGGGCAATCATCACCTATAAAGTTTTTAAATATATAGTCATAATCATAAGGATAACCAGCTTCGATAATAGTTTTAGCTATATGAGGTCTAGCAATAGTATCTTTTCCATTTTTTAAAACATCTTCTACTTTAATTTCGATGTTATTAAATTTTTTAAGTCTTGCTACTATTTCTTCTGCTCTTCTTATACGCTTATCTTTTAATTCTTGTAAAAAATTATTTAGTTCAGTATCTTTATAATCATCACCTTTAAAAAAGCCAAGAAGGTGAACAGTTTCTTTATTATGAGAAGTAGAAAGCTCTATTCCAGGAATAAAAGTCATTCCTAAACTCTCTGCCATATTTTTAGCCTCATCTATACCAGTTAATGTATCATGGTCTGTTAATGCTAAATATTTAACTCCCTTATCAAAAGATTTTTTTACTACTTCTGATGGAGAAAATGAGCCGTCTGAAGCTGTTGAATGAGTGTGAAAATCACATTTTACCATAATTACTGTAATCTCCTTTCAAGTAATTGTTTTTTGTCATAGAAAGCTATGATATAATTTATTCATTATTTATTTTAGCATAAAAGATAAAATAATGGCGAAGAATTTGGAGGAATTTATGTTTTTAATGATAGATAATTATGATTCTTTTGTTTATAATCTTATAAGATATTTTGAAGAACTTAACGAAGAAGTTGTAGTATATAGAAATGATAAAATAACATTAAAAGAAATAGAAGATATGGATTTAGAAGGAATAATAATTTCTCCGGGACCTAAAGCGCCTAAAGATGCAGGATTAAGCTTAAATATCATTGATAGGTTCAAAAGTGAAGTACCAATATTAGGGATATGCCTTGGACATCAATGTATAGGACATTATTTTGGAGGAAATATAATTAAAGGTAAAGAACCAGTACATGGGAAAATAAGCTATATAGTACATAGTGGGGAAAAGATTTTTAAAAATGTAAAAAGTCCATTAAGAGTTACTAGATATCACTCGCTTATTGTAGATAATGAAAGTTTTCCAAGTTGTTTAGAGATTACTAGTAAGACAGAAGATGATGTAATTATGGGGATTAGACATAGAGATTATCATATTTATGGGTTGCAGTTCCATCCAGAAGCAGAGATGACTGAAGATGGACACACTATGTTAAAAAATTTTATAGATATATGTAAAAACTATAAAAAGAGAGGTTAATAGATGAAGTTTAAGATAGAAGAGTTTTCAACGGATTTGAATGTATTTGAAGTTTATAATTGCGTTAAAGATAATAATAGTATATTACTTGATAGTTCAAAGGAAGATAAGGATTTATCAAAGTACTCATTTATAGGATTAAATTCATTTTTGACATTTGAAGCTTATGGTGAAAATTCCTATGTTAATGGAGAAAAAGTTAAAGGAGATCCTTTTTTAGTATTAGAAGAATTAATAAAAAAATATAGCTTTAAATACGATATAGAATTACCTTTAGTCGGTGGTACTATTGGTTATATTTCTTATGATGCGGGAAGAATAATTGAAGATATTCAAGATTTTTCAAAAGAAGATTTTAAAATTCCAGATATAAGATTCAAATTCTATGATAATATAATAATATTTGATCATATGAATAATAAAAAATATATAACTGCTTTAGGTATAAAAGAAGATTCTACTGAAAGTATTAATATTATAATAGACAAGATATATAAATTTGATAAGATATATAAATCAGAAGATTTATATAATGAGCAAGTTGTTGATAAAAAAATAGATAATAAATTTTACTCAAATTTTTCAAAAGAAGAATATATTGATAAAATTAAGAAACTAAAAGAGTATATAAGAAGTGGAGATGTATATATAGCGAATATGACTCAAAGATTTTTTTGTGAGTCTAATGAAGATGCTATTAATATTTATAAAAATTTGAGAGAGATAAATAAAGCACCGTTTTCGGTATTTGCAAATTATGATGATTTTCAAATAATATCGTCATCACCAGAGCGATTTATTCAAATTAAAGATAGAAAAGCCCATACTAGACCTATTAAAGGGACAAGACCTAGAGGGAAAGATAAAAAGGAAGACTTATTAAATAAGGAAGCATTAATTAATAGTGAAAAAGATAAAGCAGAGCTATTGATGGTAGTAGACTTAGAGAGAAATGATTTTAGTAAGGTGTGTAAGCCACATACGGTAAAGGTCACTGAGTTATTTAAATTAGAAGAATATGCTACAGTGTTTCATCTTGTTTCAACAATAGAAGGAGAATTGAAGGATCAAATATCGGAAGTTAAATTTATAAGAGAGTGTTTTCCAGGGGGATCTATTACAGGTACTCCTAAAATAAGAGCTATGGAAATAATTGAAGAGTTAGAGATGTTAAAGAGAAATATTTATACAGGATGTATAGGATATTTTGATTTTAGGGGAAATTCTGATTTTAATATTGCTATAAGAACTATTATAAAGAAAGAGAATAAAGCTTACTTTGGTGTTGGTGGAGGAATAACTTATGATTCTATTGAAGAGGACGAATATGAGGAAACACTAGATAAAGCAAAAGCATTAATGAAGGTGTTATAGTGAGAAAAATAGTTTTTAATGATGATAAGGCTTTAATAGATACTGGAATATTCTTTGGAAGAGGAGTATTTGAAACGATATTATTAAAAGGTAAGCCACATTTTTTGAATGAGCATATTGAAAGATTAAATGATGGAATTACAAAGTTGTCTTTAGGAGACCATATAACTTCAGATATGGTTTTAGAAAAAATAAATGAGTACAAACTAGACAACTTAGCGTTAAAAATAGTTGTTACTGAGAAAAATATAATTTTTTCTACTAGAGAGATTAAATATAAAGCTGAAAATTATGAACAAGGATTTAAAGTTAAATTATCAAATAATATAAGAAATAGTAAATCATGTTTAACTTATATTAAATCTATTAATTATCTGGATAATTTATTAGAATATGAAAAGGCACAAAAAGAAGAATATAATGAGGTGCTTTTTTTAAATGAAAATAATAAGTTATCAGAAGGATCTACTACAAATGTTTTTATAGTTAAAGATAATAAAATTTACACGCCTTCTGAAAAATGTGGTTTATTAAGTGGTATTATAAGAAAATATGTAATAGATAATTTTAAAGTTTATGAAAAGGAAATATCTAAAGAAGAATTGCTAAATGCTGATGAAGTATTTCTAACTAATTCACTTGTAGGAGTAATTAAAGTTTCAGAAATCGAAGGTTGTAAATTTAGAAATAGAGTTACAGAAAAAGTTAGAAAAGCTTATGAAGAGTATATAGGTATTAGGGAGGAAAATTAAATGGATAGAGAAAAGATATTAGAAGGTGCTAGGCTTATATTAGAAGGTATAGGTGAAGATGTAAATAGAGAAGGGCTTTTAGAAACTCCAGATAGAATAGCTAGAATGTATGAAGAAATATTTGGAGGACTAGGGAAGGATGCAAAGGAGATTTTATCAAAAACTTTTGAAGTTGATAACGATGATCTTGTAATAGAAAAAGATATTACTTTCTTTTCTATGTGCGAGCATCACTTAGTACCTTTTTATGGAAAGGCACATATAGCATATATACCAAATGGAAGAGTTGCAGGACTTTCAAAGCTTGCAAGAACTGTTGAGCTTTATTCTAAAAAACCACAGTTACAAGAAAGATTAACATCAGAAATAGCAGATGCTATAATGGATAATTTAAATGCTAAAGGAGCTATGGTTGTAATTGAAGGTGAGCATATGTGTATGACTATGAGAGGTGTTAAAAAACCTGGAGCTAGAACTATTACAACAACATATAGAGGCGTATTTAAAGAAGATTTAAACTTAAGAAAAGAAACACTTGGATTAATTAAGAGTTAGGGAGGTTGTTTTGAAAAAGGTAAATGATATTTTAAATAATACTTTATATAAAGAAAACTTAGAAAAACTTTTGAAGTATGAAGAAAAGAGAGAGTTTTGTAGACATGATTTAAAACATTTTATTGATATGGCTAGAATTGCATATATTATGGTTTTAGAAAAAGGATTACCATACGCTAAAGAGTTAATATATGCTATAGGTTTATTACATGATATAGGAAGAGTGAAGCAATACGAGGAAGGAATTCCTCATCATATCGCAAGTGTTGAGTTGAGTAAAGAAATATTAAAAAAAATAGATTTTACAGAAGAAGAGAAAAATATAATAATAAAATCTATCCAAAATCACCGTAAAGAGGCTGATGATGAACTAAGCTTAATAATATACAGAAGTGATAAACTTTCAAGAGAATGCTTTAACTGCAAAGCAATAAATGATTGCTATTGGAGTGACGAAAAGAAAAACTTAAAAATCAATTACTAACTAGTAACTCTTAATCGTTAACTGTCAACTAAAGTAAAGGGGTTGTATTATGAAAATAGGAAATAAAGAATTTAATCTAGGAGAAAGAACATATATTATGGGAATTCTTAATGTAACACCAGATTCTTTCTCAGATGGTGGTAAATATAATGAAGTGGAAGAGGCAGTAAAGCATGCTAAAGAACTTGTAGATGCTGGAGCTGATATAATAGATATAGGTGGAGAGTCTACTAGACCAGGAGCTTTATATGTAACTGAAGATGAAGAAATAGAAAGAGTAGTGCCTATAATAAAAGCTATAAAGGAAAATTTAGATATAACAATATCTATTGATACATATAAGAGTAAAACAGCAGAAGCTGCAATAAAAGCAGGTGCTGATATAATAAATGATGTATGGGGATTTAAAAAAGATAAAGACATGGCAAAAGTTGCTGCAAAGTATAAAGTACCTTGTATATTGATGCATAATAGAGAAGAGAAGCCTTATAAAAATCTTATGGAAGATGTTTTAGAAGATTTAAAGGAAAGTATAAATCTTGCATTAGAAGCTGGAGTTAAAAATGAAAATATAATTTTAGATCCAGGAATAGGATTTGCTAAGACTTATGAAGAGAATCTTTCTGTTATGAATAATGTTGATAAACTTAAGGAGTTAGGATATCCAGTTCTTTTAGGTACATCTAGAAAGTCAATGATAGGATTAACATTAAATCTTCCGGTAAATGAAAGAGTAGAAGGAACAATAGCCACAACTGTAATTGGAATAATGAAGGGCTGCGAATTTATTAGAGTACATGATGTTCTTGAAAATAAGAGAGCGGCAGTTATGACTGATAAAATTATTAAGGCAAAGTAGGGTAAGATGATGGATAAAGTATATTTAAAAGATATTGAAATTTTTGCAAATCATGGAGTATTTAAAGAAGAAAAAGTATTAGGACAGAAGTTTATTCTTTCATTAGAGTTATCTTTAGATTTTAAGGAAAGTGCTGTTAGTAATGATTTAACTAAGTCGGTTCATTATGGAGAGCTTTGTCATAAGGTAGAAAAGCTTTTTCAAGAAGAGAGCTGTGATTTGATTGAAACTGTAGTAGATAAAATTGCAAAGTTTGTTTTGGAAGAATATAAAATTGTAAATGAAGTTAAAGTATTATTAAAAAAGCCATGGGCACCTATAAATAGACATTTAGATTATGCAGCTGTAGAAACTACAAGAAAGAGAAGCGTTGCTTATATAGCATTAGGAAGCAATATAGGAGATAAAAAGAAGTATATAGAAGATGCTATAGTTAAAATAGCAGAAATTAAACATGTTGAAGTTATAAAAGAAGCTGAAATAATAGATACAAAGCCATGGGGTTATGAAGAACAAGATGATTTTTTAAATACTGCAATAGGAGTTGAAACACTTCTAACACCTAAAGAGTTGATGAAAGAACTTTTAAGAATTGAAAAAGAGTTAGATAGAGTTAGAGAGTTAAGATGGGGACCTAGAACAATTGATCTAGATATAATACTTTTTGATGACATAGTTAGTAATGATGAATTTATAATAATACCTCATCCACAAATGCATCTAAGAGAATTTGTTTTAGAGCCACTAAATGAAATTGCTCCATATGCAATACATCCTTTAAAAAATAAGAGGATTTTTGAATTATTGAATGACTTAAAAAATAAAAAATAGGTGATACTAATTTTCGTAGTATCACCTATTAATATAATAATATAAAAATTAAATAACATGGTTTAGTTATTATCTCTTTGGTGTGATTTATTTACTATATAAGAGCAAAATGAATAAAGGTTATTATAAGTTGAAACACCTTTCATAGATATTTTATCCTCTTCGAAATTTCCATCCCAAGGATAAAGGGTAATGGAAGAGGTATCATATACATTTATTATAAATTTTTCATGTGCAAATTCTATACAGAGTTCATATTTTGCTTTGTCAGTTGTTTCTAAGTCAGTTAGGTAATTATCATTATTTAAAGATTCGAAAAAGTTTAGAAGAATATCTTTATCTTCTTCATCTACAGTATAATATTTGTAGAAATCTGTATCAAATACCTTTAATGTAAAAGGTTCATTGATTTTTAAGTTTTTATATATTAAGCTTGAATAATAATAATCATTAGGTTTAGATTTAAAATTTAAGTATCTTGGATTATCAAACATACATCCTTGTAATGATAAAATAAGAATAGTTATTATAATAAATTTAAAGTATTTCATTTTTACCTCCATAATAAGTAGACTTATTAAAACTTATTCTTATATGTATTTATTTAGAACATATACTATTATTAAGGTAAAATTAATTTTAAATATAATTATAATTATGACAAAGATAAAGGGTAATAACAACTGCTTTAAAAAATAAAAAATAACTCATATCTTGCAAAGATATAAAAATAATAGTATAATAGCATAGAAAATAAAATTTAGGATTGAGGTTGATGTAATGAATAGTACGTTTAAATCTATAATATTTACTGGAATAGGATTAGCTATATTTTTTGCAATATCTTGGTTATTCATTAGTATAGTACCATATCTATTAGTAGGTGGGTTAATAATATATATAGTAGTAAAGTTTAGAAAATACTTTAATAATAAAAATAAAGGTTCAAATAATCAAAATGGAACTGAAACAGTTTATGAAAGTTCTAATGTACAAGCAGATTATTATAACGAAAATGAAAAAGTTATAGATGTAGATTATAAAGAAATGGATTAGTGAGAATAATATTCTCACTTTTTTTATATTAATAAAACTTTCTTTTGTTAAATAATTATAAAAAAATATATACTACATAAAATATTATGGAAATCTATTTTATAAAACAAAGGAGAAAGTTATGGCACACAAAAATAATAAAAATTCAAAAGATAATAAAAAAGCTGGGAAAAAGACTAAAGCAGAACTAAAAGAAATGAAAGTAGAAACTGCTAATGAGATAGGGTATTCAAAAGAATCAAGAAAACTTGGAAGAGATAAACCAAGAAAACCAGAGGCACAAGCTTAAGGAATATTATCAGAATGGCAAATAGTAAATTGATTTATATTTACTATTTGTCATTTGTAATTATTTACACTTTGTTTATAGATTTTTGTTGAATTTTCTGTCATAATACATTATGTAAAGATTTATAAGGTAGGTTGATTAAAATGAGCAAATTTACAGTAAGTACAGTTATAGCATATCCATTAGAAGAAGTTTTTGATAATTTTATACAATTAGCTAAAGAACCTTTTAATAAATTTAATGAAGAAAATCCAATAGGGGCAAAGAGTAAAAGAGTTGCAAGAAAAACAAAAAGCGGAGATATTTATATGGAAACATCCGTTACAGATTATATAAAAAATGAGGTTTATGAAACAAGAACTATGTTTCTTAGCTCTAAGTATACAGGAAGATATGAATTTAAAGATGCTGGAGATGATTGTACAGAGATAATATTAACTGAAAGTCAAGATCTTTATGGAATTATGAATAAGATTGGATTTGTATTTCAATCATTAATAGCTAAGAAAAAGATTAAAAAGAAGCTTGATAATACAATAAATGCGTTAGAAGATAAAATAATAAAAGAAAGAAATAAAAGCGAAAATAAAAAAGTAAAATAGAGTTAACTTATTAAAATACCCTGTCTAAATGTGAGACAGGGTATTTTATATTTAAGAAGCTGAAGAGTCATTTTTCGTTAATTCTTAATTTTTAACTATTAATTAACTGATTAAAACGCCCAATTTCCATTTTTAAAAACTTGTATAACTTCACCAGATTCAGTTAATCCTGTAATAGATAAATCTTCTGTTCCAATCATAAAATCAACGTGAATATTAGATTCATTAGTTCCTCTTTCTTCTAACTCTTCTTTAGTTAAAGTGTCAGCATCTTTAAAGCAAGGATATGCTTTACCAAAAGCAAGATGGCATGCTGCATTTTCATCAAATAATGTATTGTAGAATATTAAGTTAGAATTTGAAATAGGTGAATCATAAGGAACAAGGGCAACTTCACCTAAGTATTTAGCTCCTTCATCACTATCTAACATTTGTTTTAATACTTCATATCCCTCTTCGGCAGTAAAATCTATAACTTTACCATCTTTAAAAGTAATAGAGAAATTATCTATTAAATTACCACCATAGCTTAAAGGCTTAGAAGAGTAAACTATACCATTAACGCCATCTTTCTTTGGAAGAGTAAAAGCTTCTTCTGTAGGTATGTTTGCATTAAAGCCAATTCCTGAAGCACTTTCTTCTAATCCGCCAGCCCATGTATGGTTATAAGGTAGTTCTACAGTTAAATTACTTCCTTTAGAATTAGTTAAAGTAAGGCTTTTAAAATTCTTTGAATTTAAGAAATCAAGATTCTTTTTAAGTTCAGCATTATGTTCATCCCAAGCTTTTATTGGATCTTCAGTAGTTACTCTACTAGCATCTAATATAGCTTTAAATAATTTTTCAAAAGCTTCATCATCTGATAAGTTAGGGAATACTTTTTTAGCCCATGGCATTGTTGGGTAAGATAATACACACCAACGATTTTTATTACTCATAGAGTTTTCATAGTATTCCTTTAAAGCAAGACTTCTAGCTTTCTGATGAGCACCTATTTTATCTACAGAAATCCCTTTTAATCCATCAGGATCATTAGCAGAAATAGAAATAAAACAAGCACCAATTCTTGAATAGTAGTTATAGCTTTCACCAAACCATTCAGGAACATTAGAAATAGTTTCAATAGAGCTATTTTCAAGCTTGATCTTAGTAAGTTGTTGGTCGCCATAGTGAACTACTACATCTTTAGCACCTGATTTGTAAGCTTCTTCAGTTATCAGTCTAGCAAATTCAGCAGTTTCTATTGGTGAATTTATTACAAGGGTATCACCATTTTGAATATTTACTCCAGTTTTAACTGCAAGTTTTGCGTATTTTCTTAATAAATCATTATTCATAGTGTTTCCTCCTAAATTTTAGTAATTTATTTATTATTATATCATAGTTAAATAGAAATAATAAAATTTTACGAATTTACATAAAAAATTATTGTTAATCAGTTTATTACCTTGTAAGAATTGATTATTATAAATATAATAATTACTACAAGAATAGTAAAGAGGAGAAAGCAAATGAAAAATTTATTAGTGAATTTAGTTGATAAAAATAAAAAATATACAGAAGAAGGGCTAGTAGCTTCATATATACCAGCGCTTTTAAAGGCAAATAAGGATGATTTAGGAATATGTGTTGTAGATATTAAAAATAACGAGGAATACTGGGCTGGAGAAAGTAATGTGAAATTCACTATCCAAAGTATTTCTAAGGTTGTAGGACTTATCATAGCACTTAGTGATAATGGCAAAGATGCAGTATTTAAAAAAGTTAATGTTGAACCAACTGGGATGGGCTTTAATAGTATAGTAAATCTTGAAATTAGAGATGAAAAGCCGTATAATCCTATGATTAATGCAGGAGCTATTGTTACAACATCTTTAATATATGGTGAAACAGAGGAAAGAAAGCTTGAAAGAATTTTAAATTTTATTAGAAGAGCTACAAACAATGAAGATATAAATATAAATCAAGAAATTTATGAAAGTGAAAAGAAAACAGGAGATAGAAATAGATCTTTAGCCTACTTTATGAAGAGCAATGGAATATTAGAAGGTGACGTAGAGGAAGTATTAGATCTTTATTTCAAACAATGTTCTATAGAGGTTACAGCTAGGGATTTAGCAAGATTTGGAGCTGTTATAGCTAATGATGGTATAACTCCATGGAGCAATGAGGTTCTAATGTCTAGAGAAGTATGTAGAATAGTAAAAACTATTATGGTTACATGTGGTATGTATGATGCCTCAGGAGAGTTTGCAGTTCAAGTTGGAATACCAGCTAAGTCAGGAGTTGGTGGAGGAATACTAGCTTCAGTTCCTAGAAGATTTGGAATAGGTATATATGGACCATCACTTGATAAAAAGGGTAACAGTATTGGTGGAATACGTATATTAAAAGAATTATCAGAAGAACTACAATTAAGTATATTTTAAAATATAGTTTTAAATTATTTGTTATGGATATCATTAGTAAATATAATAAAAAAATAGTATAATGAATCTTATAAATAAGAAACTACTGGAGGAAGATATGGAAAGATTACTGATTTTAGATTCAAACAGTTTAATGAATAGAGCATTTTATGCCATACCACCATTAACTACTACAGAAGGTGTTCATACAAATGCTGTTTACGGATTTACAAATATGTTATTTAAAATGAAAGAAGAGATAAAGCCTGATTATATAGTTGCTGCTTTTGATAGAAAAGCTCCAACATTTAGACATAAGGAATATGAAGAGTATAAAGCGGGTAGAAAGAAGATGCCTCCAGAGCTAGGGGAACAGTTCCCTATAATTAAAGAAGTACTTAATCTATTAGCAGTAAATATTTATGAGATAGATGGGTTTGAAGCAGATGATATTATAGGAACTTTAGCAAAGTTTGCTGAGAAAAATAATATAGAAGTATTTATAGTAACAGGGGATAGAGATGCTCTTCAATTAGCTACTAATAACATAAAAGTTGTAATAACTAAGAAAGGTGTTACTGAAACAGCTGTATATGATGAAAAAGCTTTTATAGATGAATTTGGAGTAACGCCTACTCAATACATAGATGTTAAAGGTCTTATGGGTGATAAGTCAGATAATATACCAGGAGTACCAGGGGTAGGAGAGAAGACTGCTTTTAAGCTTATAGCAACTTATGGATCTATGGAAGGAGTACTTTCTAATATAGATGAAATTAGTGGTAAGAAGTTAAAGGAAAACTTAGAAACATATAGTGAGCAAGCGATTTTTAGTAAAAAGTTAGCTACTATAATGACAGAGGTTCCTATAGAGTTTGATTTAGATGATATAAAGAGTCAAGACTCATATAATAGGGAAGAACTTAAAAAAATGTTCTTTAAACTTCAAATGAAATCATTACTTGCTAAACTACCAGGTGATGATATTGAAGGTGAATCAGAAGAAGAAAAAATAGAGATAACTGAAGTAAATAATGTAGAATTATTAAAGAGTATTTTAAAGGAAGAAAAAGAGATTGCTTTTATTAGTTATAAATTAAATGACGGTAATATTTATTCTAAAATGGAATTAGATAAAATATATTTAAGTTATGGTGAAAAAATGTATCTTATTGATATGAAGTTGATTTCTATGGAGAATCCTGAAGAATCTACTAGGTTGTTAAAGAATTTTATGGAAAATGATAAGATAACTAAAGTAATACATGATGGTAAAAATCTTGTAACAACATTAACTAAACTTGGAATAGATATTAAAGAATATATCTTTGATACTGCAATAGCTGCATATTTAATAGATTCAGCTAGAAGTGAATATCCATTAGCAACTTTAATTAATGAGTATTTAGGTAAAGAAGTTAAAGGTGAAGGAGATACTTTAGTCTGTACTGCAGTATCTAATATGAAAGAACTATATTCTTATTTAAAAGAAAGAATTTCGAAAGAAGATATGGATGAGCTTTATTATGATGTTGAACATCCATTAATATTTATTCTTTCTAGTATGGAAGCTATTGGATTTAAGGTTAATAGAGAAAAACTTGATGAACTTGCTATTAAATTTAAAGAGGAGATAGCAAGAACTGAAAAAGAGATATTTGAACTCTGTGAAGAGGAGTTTAATATTAACTCACCAAAGCAACTAGGTAAAATTCTTTTTGAAAAATTAGATTTACCTGTGATTAAGAAAACAAAAACTGGTTATTCAACTAATGCAGAAGTTTTAGAAAAGCTAATGGATAAGCATGAAGTTATTCCAAAGATAATTTACTATAGACAAATAACAAAGTTAAACTCTACATATGTAGAAGGCTTAAAAAATGTAATAGATCAAGATGGAGCTATACATTCAAGCTTCAATCAAACTGTTACAACAACAGGTAGACTTTCAAGTACAGAACCTAACCTTCAAAATATACCTGTTAAATATGAGATGGGAAGAGAGATAAGAAAGGTATTTATTCCTAAGGAAGATACAGATGTTTTATTATCTTGCGACTATTCTCAAATAGAACTTAGAGTACTTGCTCATATGTCTGGTGATCAAAATATGATAGATGCATTTAATCATCACTCAGATATTCATACAAAGACTGCATCAGAAGTATTTAAAGTACCTGTTGAGGAAGTTACATCACTTATGAGAAGTAGAGCTAAGGCTGTAAACTTTGGAATAGTTTATGGAATAAGTGATTTTAGTCTTTCACAAGATTTAAAAATAACTAAAAAAGAAGCATCAGAATATATGGAGATATATTTTGATAGATATCCAAAGATAAAAGGTTATTTAGAAAGTGCTAAAGAAGAAGCTAAAGAAAAAGGGTATGTTCTAACTATCTTAAATAGAAGAAGATTTATACCGGAAATTAAATCTTCTAATAAAATTGTTAAAGCTTTAGGTGAAAGATTAGCTATGAATGCTCCAATTCAAGGTAGTGCTGCAGATATTATAAAGCTAGCTATGGTTAAGGTTTATAATAGAATAAAGAAAGAGAATTTAGATAGTGAAATAATATTACAAGTACACGATGAACTTATTTTAAATGTTAAAGAAAATGAGTTAGAAGTAGTTAAAGCTTTAGTAAAAGAAGAGATGGAAAATGTACTTAAGATGGCTGTTACTTTAGAGGTAGATACTAATATAGGAAATACATGGTATGAAGCTAAATAGGGGGTAAATATGATTAAGATAGGATTAACAGGTGGTATTGGCTCTGGGAAGAGTACAGTATCTGCAATGCTAAAAGAAGCTGGTTTTCCTATAATTGATGCAGATATTATAGCTAAAAGCGTTTTAGAAAAATATCCTGAGATTTTAGAGAAAGTAAAGATAGACTTTGGAGTTGGTTTTTTCGATTGGAGAGGCCAATTCCGTCGTAAAGAATTTGGAAATCATATATTTAGATTTCCTAAACAAAGAATTAAATATGAGGCTTTGATTCTACCTTATATAATAAGAGAAATAGAAGATGAATTAAAAGAATTAGAGAAAAAAGGCGAAAAAAAGGTAATAGTTGATGCACCCACTTTAATAGAAAATGATTTGCATAAAGAGATGGATTATGTTATTTTAGTTTGGGTAGATTCAAATACACAACTTCAAAGAGTGAGAAGTAGAGATTCTTTATCTAGAGAAGATGCTATAAATAGAATAAATGCACAAATGCCTTTAGAGAGAAAGAAAGATTTTGCTAATATTATTATTGAAAATAATGATACTTTACTGAAGACTAAGGTGCAGGTTGAATCACTTATAGAGTTTTTAAAAGCAATATAAAGTAGGGATATAAAATGGATTATAAAAAATTATTAGTGGTAGTTTTAGTTGCAGTAACGATGTTTTTTATAACAAGATGTGGAGTGAAGAATTTTTTCTTTCCATACAAATATAAAGAATATGTAGATAAATATAGTGTGGAATACGATGTAGATCCATTATTGGTACTATCAGTAATTAAAGGAGAAAGTAATTTTGATCCTAAAGCAGAATCGAATAGAGGAGCTAAAGGATTAATGCAGATTATGGATAGTACTGGTGAATGGGTTGCAGAAGAAATTGGGGTAGAAGATTTTACTCCGGATATGCTTTTTGATGAGGAAATAAATATAAGATTTGGATGTTGGTATCTTAAAAATCTTGAAGGTGAATTTGGAAGTTTAGACCTTATTTTAGCTGCATATAATGCAGGAAGTGGTCATGTAACTAAATGGCTTAAAGATGAAAGATATTCACCTGATGGGGATGTATTAACGTATATACCATTTGCTGAAACAAAAAAGTATGTTGATAAGGTTAAAATAAATTATAATGTCTACAAATATTTTTATAGAAAAAATAAATATTAACTAATATTTATTAAGGCAGACAACGGTCTGTCTTTTTCTTTTATGTAAAGCATAGATGGTTTTTATATATTATGAAATAGTTTTGTAGTAATAGCAAATAATGTTTTATAAAAAGTGGTTAATATTGACATATAGAATTTAAGGTGATAGCATTTTATTTAAAAGATATGTTAAATGGAGGTAAAAATGGATAATATAGGCGGAATAATTGTAGCGGCTGGAAATACAAGTTATAAAGTATCTCCTTTGCTTAAAATTGGTTCTATCTCAATAATAAAAAGGTTAGTTTTAACTTTTCAGCAAGCTGGTATTTCTCCTATTGTTGTTATAACAGGTTTTCAGTCTGTTGAAATTGAACAACATCTTGTAGATTATGGAGTAGTATTTTTGAGAAATGAAAAATTTGAGAATTCAGATAAATTATATTCTGCAAAGATTGGGCTTGATTTTTTAAAGGATAAGTGTAAAAAAGTTGTTTTTACACCTGTTACAGTTCCTATGTATAATTCTAATACGATAAAAAATCTTATTGAAATGGACAAGGAGTTGGTTATTCCATCATATCAAGGTCGTACAGGGCATCCACTTCTTTTGGATAGCTCGATTATACCTAAAATACTTACATATGATGGTAAAGAAGGTATGAGAGGAGCAATAAAAGAACTAATCACAGAAAAAGATTACTTAGAAGTAAATGATGAGGGAATTTTATTAGATGTAGAAAGAATTGAAAGGATAGATGAACTTGTACATTTACATAATGAAGAACTTTTACATCCGTTTATTAGGATAAGCATAGAAAAGGAATTTGCTTTTTTTAACTCTAGGGCAAAGCTTTTACTTATACTTATAGAAGAGACACAGTCAGTAAAAGGTGCATGTAAATATATGGCTCTTTCATGTGGCAAAGCTTGGAGTATGATTAATGAAATGGAAGAAGCATTAGGATATAGTGTTGTGGAAAGAAGACATGGTGGAAGACGTGGAGGAAAGACAGTCTTATCACAGAAAGGAAAAGAGTTTTTAAAGAAGTATGAAAAATATGAAAAAGATATAAAGGAATATGCAGTAAGTCATTTTTATAATATTTTTCAAGAATCTAGATAAAATTAAATGAAACAACATCAAGTTCTTTTAAGGAATAATTTGATGTTGTTTTTTTATTTTTTTATAATAAAAATAAAGAAATGGAAAAACATGGGAGGGGAATATGTATACTATAAATGTAAATGGGAAAGATTATACAACCACTGAAGATAAGAAATTATTATCGTTTTTAAGAGATGATTTAAGATTTACTTCAGTAAAAGATGGGTGTAGTGAAGGAGCTTGTGGTACCTGTACAGTTTTGGTTGATGGTAAAAAATTTAAGGCATGTGTGCAAAAGGTTTCAAAATTTGAAGGCAAAAAGATAATAACAGTTGAAGGTCTCACAGAAAGAGAAAAAAGCGTTTATGAACATTGTTTTGCAGAGGCTGGTGCTGTTCAGTGTGGCTTCTGTATTCCTGGAATGGTTATTGCTGCAAAATCACTTTTAGATATCAATAACAATCCAAGTTTAGATGAAGTCAAAAAAGCTATAAGAGGAAATATATGTCGTTGTACAGGTTATAAAAAAATTGAAGAAGCAATTTTAATGGCTGCAAAATTTTTTAGAGAAAATCTTGAAATACCTGAAGAGCCAAAAGAATTACACATGAATCAAAGATATAAAAGACCTGATGTTGCTGAAAAAGTTAATGGAACAGGTAAATTTGTAGATGACCTTTATTTGCCGGGGATGATTTATGCTAAAGCTGTACGTTCAAAATATCCAAGAGCAATGGTAAATAAAATTGATATTAGTAAAGCTCTAGAACATCAAGATTGTGTAAGGATTTTATTAAAAAAAGATGTTCCAGATAATGTTATAGGGCATATGAAAAAAGATTGGGATGTTATGATTGGTGAAGGTGAAATAACAAGATATGTTGGTGATTGTATTGCTCTTGTTGCTACAAATCATAAGGAGACTTTAGATGAAGTATGTAGTTTAGTTGAAGTTGATTATACAGAACTTACACCTATTACTTCACCACAAGATGCACTTCGTGGAGATGCACCACTAATTCATAAAGCTGGAAATATTATGGCAAGAGCTAGTCTTGTTAGAGGAAATGCATATGAAGCAATAAAAAATTCTAAATATGTTGTAACTAGGAAGTATAAAACACCACATCAAGAGCATGGATTTATGGAGCCAGAGTGTGCTATTGCTGCACCAGAAGGTGATGATGGTATTCTTCTATATTCAGGGGGACAATCTGTATATGATGAACAACGAGAAATTGCTATGATGCTTAAAATTCCAAAAGAAAAAGTTCATTGCCATACACAACTTGTTGGTGGTGGATTCGGAGGTAAAGAAGATATGAGTGTTCAGCACTTAGCAGCACTTATGGCTTGGCATACAAAGAAACCTGTTAAGGTTAAATTTTCAAGACAAGAAAGTCTAGCATACCATACAAAACGACATCCGATGGAAATAGAATTTACAACAGCTTGTGATGAAAACGGTATATTAACAGGGATGAAAGCTGTTATTATTGCAGATACAGGTGCATATGCTTCACTTGGAGGTCCTGTATTGCAGAGAGCTTGTACTCATGCTGCTGGACCATATAATTATCAAAATGTTGATATTCTTGGAATGTCTGTATATACAAACAATATGGTTTCAGGTGCTTTCCGTGGTTTTGGTGCAGCACAAAGTTGCTTTGCGATGGAAAATAACTTAAATATCCTTGCAGAAGAAGTTGGTATTTCCCCTTGGGAAATTCGTTATCGTAATGCAATTCGTCCAGGACAAATATTGCCAAATGGACAAATTGCCGATGAAAGTGTTGGTCTTGTTGAATGCTTAGAAGCTGTAAAAGATATTTATGAATCAAATCCATATGCAGGTATTGCAGTAGGATGGAAAAATAGTGGTAAAGGGGTAGGGATTATAGATTCAGGTAGATGTAAGCTTCTTATTAAAGATGGGAAGGTGCACGTACTAACTTCTGCTGCATGTATGGGGCAAGGAATTGCTATCATGTGTAAAACTATGCTTTGTGAGGCAACAGGTTTAGAACCACAGCTAGTAATTCATGAATCGGCTGATACAATCAAAACTCCTGATTCTGGAACTAGTACAGCATCAAGACAAACTGTTGTTACTGGTGAAGCAGTTAAACGTGCTTCGATGAAACTAAAAGAAGATTTAGATAAAGGATTAACACTTAATGAGTTAGAAGGTAAAGAATATTTTGGTGAATACCATCCAATGACAGATGGATTAACATCAACAAAAGAATTCCCTGTTCGCCATGTAAGTTATAGTTATGGTGTACAAGTAGTAATATTAAATGAAAAAGGCAAAGTAGAAAAGGTTGTTGCAGCATATGATGTAGGAACACCTGTTAATATTCAAGCAGTCGAAGGTCAAATTGAAGGTGGTATGGTAATGGGGCTTGGATATGCACTAACAGAAGAATTTAAATGTGAAGATGGTTATTGTAAAACAAAACTTGGAACTCTTGGATTGATGCGCTCAACAGAAACTCCAGAATTAGAAGTTAAACTTGTTAAAGGACCGGGAGAAATACCACTTGCATTCGGGGCAAAAGGTTGTGGAGAACTTTGTATGATACCAACTGGTGCTGCTTGTTCACACGCGTACTATCGTCTAGATGGAAAGCTAAGGACATCTATGCCATTAAGAGAAACTTATTATAAAAAATAATAATAAAAAGCCTAGTAAAGCAATAAATAGTAATATGTGAAATAAATATTTATAGAACTATATTACTAGGGAGCTAATTAAAAAATAATTAAAAGGAGAGATGTAAATGGAGAAGATTAGTGAGTCAGTTATAAAAAAAGACCACAGTGCAAAAATAAAAGGCGAAGCTCTTTATGTTGGTGATTATGATAATAGCGATATTTTATTTGGGAAAATGCTTCGTTCTAAAAAAGCAAAAGCAAGACTAGTCAATGTAAAATTGCCACTATTACCACATGGATATTATTATGTTGATAAGACGGATATACCTGGAGATAATAATGTAAATATTGTTATGGATGATACACCTGTTTATGCTCGTGAAACAGTAGAATATATTGGTGAACCTATTGGTATGGTTTGTGGACCTGATAGTACTGAAGTAGAAAGAATTATATCAGAAATCGAGGTTGAGTATGAAGATTTAGCTCCAGTATTAAAAATAGAAGATTTTGATACAGTTTTCTTTGATTATGAATATGGTAAAGGTGATATTGATAAAGCTTTCAAGGAAGCTGATAAAATTTACGAAGAGGTTTTTGAAACAGGTTATCAAGATCAAACATATCTTGAGACCCAAGGTATGATGGCTGAAGTAATGGATGATGGTAAAGTATTTGTTCATGGATCAATGCAATGTCCTTATTATGTTAAAGGTGCCATAATGAGAGCTTTAAACCTTGGACCAGATAAAGTACGTATCGCACAAGATGTTACAGGTGGAGGTTTTGGCGGAAAAGAAGCATTCCCATCAATTCTTGGATGTCAAGTTGCAGTGGCAGCTGTTAAAACAGGTAAAAAAGTAAGATGTATTTTTGAGCGTAGGGAAGACTTAGAATTTACATCAAAACGTCATCCATCAAGAAACACATATAAAGTAGCTGTTAAAGATGGAAAAGTAACGGCAATGGATATAGATGTTATGTTTAATAGTGGTGCTTATACAACATTATCTGCAGTTGTATTACAACGTGGAATCATATGTGCAAATGGTATATATAATATTCTAAATCTACATGTTAGGGGTAGAGCAGTAAAAACCAATACAACTCCAAGCGGAGCTTATCGTGGATTTGGAGCACCACAAACTTTCTTTTCAGTTGAAATGATGATGAACCACGTTGCAAAAGATTTAGGTATAGATACTCTTAAATTCAAAGAAGAACATCTGGTGAAACAAGGAGATTCTACATCAACATCAGGTGAATATCATTTCCCTGTACCAATTCCAGCTATGATTGATAGGGTAGATAAAGCTTGTGATTATAGAAGAAAGCATAGTGAATATGCTAAAGACCAGACAGGAAGATATCGTAAAGGTATTGGTATGTCAATGTATTTCCACGGTGCAGGATTTACAGGATCAGGAGAAAGAGATCATATTAAAGCTGTTGCGAAGCTTCATAAATTTTCAGATGGAACAGTTCAAATTCTTGCTTCAAATGCTGATATAGGACAAGGATTAAGAACAACATTCCCTAAAATAGTTGCAAAAGAGTTAAATCTTCCTTTAGAGAAAGTTTTCTATGAGTATCCAGATACAGATGTTGTTCCAGATTCAGGTCCAACAGTTGCATCAAGAAGCTTAATGACAGTAGGAGAACTTTTACGTAGGGCGGCAATTAAACTAAGAAAAGAATGGGTTGATGGCGAAGACCAAATTGTTGAAGAAAGATTTGTTGAGCCAGATTTTATGATTCCATTTTATTTGGATAAATTCCAAGGGGATGCTTATCCGACGTATTCCTGGGCTGTTAATGCTATAGAAGTTGAAATTGACACATACACAGGACTTTCAAAAATATTAGGAGCTTATGGATGTTTTGATGTTGGGACACCTATGGACTACAATATTGTAGTAGGCCAAATGGAAGGTGGATTTTTACAAGGAATTGGTTATGCTTCTACAGAATATATGGTATCTGACGACAAAGGTAGAATTCGTAATAATTCATTCTCTGATTATATTATTCCAACAGCTGTTGATGTTCCAAATCTTTATGTTGATATGTTTGTTGATGAAAAATATCCATTTGGACCTTATGGTGCAAAAGGGGCTGGAGAGTTGCCACTAGTTGGAGCTCCAGGTGCCTATGTTGAAGCTGTTGAACAAGCCTTAGGAAGAAATGTAAGGTTGAATCATGCACCATTTACTGCAGAGGATACAATGAAAGTTTTGATGGGAGAGATGGAATAGATGAGTAATAATATAAAATTTAACTTGAATGGTAAAGATGTTACTTATGATGGAAATGCATCAGATAGACTATTAGATATTCTTCGTGAATATTATAAACTTACTGGTGTTAAATGCGGTTGTAAAGAGGGTGAATGTGGAGCATGCTCAATTTTAATGGATGGAGAATTAGTAAATTCTTGTACAGTTGCTATGGGAAGATGTGAAGGAAGTAAAATTGTTACAATTGAAGGCTTCCGTGAAACAGAACGTTTTAAGGTTATTGATAAGGCATATGCATCTGTATCAGCAGTTCAATGTGGATATTGTATTCCTGGAATGGTACTTGCTACAGAAGCTATACTATCAAAAACACCTCATCCAACAATAGAACAAATTCGTGAAGGTATTTCTGGAAATCTTTGTAGATGTACAGGATATAACGCTATTGTTAAAGCAATTAAGGTTGCATCAGAGGAGGGGAATGGATTATGGTAAATGGTTTTATGGTGACTTCTCTTAAAGAAGCCTTAGAAATTCGTTCATCTGAAAATGTTACTCCTTATTGTGGTGGCACAGACCTTATGATTGAGAATAAAGAAGGTGCAACCTATCTTTTTTTGAATAAAGTGCCTGAAATGAAAAAGATAGTTGAAGATAATGATTATATAAGAATAGGTGCAGCATGTACCTTTACTGAAGTTTTAAATTCAAGTATTGTTCCGAAGCTTATGAAGGAAGCAGTTTCAAGAATTGCAGCACCTGCAATTAGAAATATTGGAACAATGGGGGGGAACATTGGAAATGGTTCTGCTAAAGCAGACTCTGTACTGATTGAGTATGTTTCAGATGCAAAAGTTGTTGTTGCATCAAAAGATAGAAGTAGAATTGTTCCTATAGATGAATTTTATAAAGGTAGAAAACAACTTGATTTAAAAAAAGATGAGCTAATAGTAGAGATTCTTTTACCTAAAACAGGGCTTGATAATTATTACTATAAAAAAGTTGGAGCAAGAAATGCCCTTACTATTTCAAGGGTTTCCTTTGCAGGTATTATAAAAATGGATGGTGATATTATAAAAGATATAGCCATTGCATTTGGAGCTATTTCTGGTACTGTTTTAAGGTTTAAAGAAGTTGAAAAATTGTTTGTTGGAAAAACGTTATCTGAAGCAAAAGGAATGAAGGACAAATTTATAAGTGAATATGAGAAAAAAATAGTCCCAACGAAGGGACGTGTTTCTTCAGAATATAGAAAAGCTGTATGCTTAAATCTTCTTAAGGATTTCTTAACAGAAAAAGGAATATAAAATATTATAAACTCTATGATATAAGAAATCTTGAGTAAAAGGAAGTTGTATTGAGATAACTTACTAAATTTGTATTCTGAATATATTGTAAATCAGAGTTAGATTTTTTTAGTGATGCTTTACTTAAACTATCAATACAACTTCCAAAATTTATAAAAGTAATTTTGCAAGGTAAAGTAGAAGCAATTTCTTTAGCTGTTTCATAAGCTGATTTCATATAATTTATATATTCATTATCAGTTGTTGTATTACAGATAAAGAAAACACCACGAACAGCAATAGCATTTGCATTTTTTAGTGCTAAAGAAAGTTTTGAAAGATTTTCTTTGCAAAATGTAGAATTATTATCAAGAGAAAAACTAATAGCAATTGATTCTAGGAATCCTTTTTTAATTAATTCTTTTGAAATAGAATTAATTTTTTCCAATTGATAAAAATCACTTACAACATAACGACATTTTCCAAATATAGAGCGAATTTCGTCATCAGATTGTGCATTTACAATATAGTACAGATCGTCACGAGAAACTCCTTCGTTGTAAGCAGTGAGTATATCTTCTGTAATATTTGTTTTTATAGCACATTTTAATTCTTTTAATTTTTTTATATCACTTTGATTAATATTATTTGATGTATAGATATAATAATAGTTTTCTAAGGTACTAGACAGAGTATTTACTTGTTTTATAAAGTTAACTAATTTGTTCATTAAAATCCCACTTTCAATTTAAAACATTATAAGAAAATTTTAACATAGCAAAAGGGTATTGCAAGTTATTTTAAATAAGAATTTGTTTGTATAGGAGAGTTATAAATGAAGGTTAATGGATTAATTCTTGCTGCAGGAATGTCAAGTAGAATGGGAGACTTTAAACCGTTAATGAAAATAAATAATAAAACGATGATAGAGCGAAGTATAGATAGCATGTTGATGGGGGGAAGTTATAGTGTTACTCTTGTTTTGGGATATCAAGGTGAAAGAATAGAAAGATTACTGAAGAGAAAGGGATATTTAGAGAAAAATGTTATACTTGTTTACAATAAAAATTATGAAGTAACTAATATGATTGATTCAGTTAAAATTGGTATTAATAATATTGGTGAGTGTGATGCTTTTTATTTATTGCCTGGAGATATGCCAGCAATAAAGGCAAATACATTTATTAAAGTGAGAGAGACTATGGATAGGACTAGAGCAAAAGCTGTATTTCCAACAATAGATGGATATAAAAAACATCCACCGCTTATTTCAATTGAACTTGTTAAGGATATATTAGAATTTAATTCTGATGGGGGATTAAGAGAGATGTGGAAAGAGCTTGATAGTGAAATAATTACTGTTCCAGTTGATGATTTAGGATGCAATTTAGATGTTGATACTAAAAGTCAGTATATAAATGTATGTAAGTATATGACTACATAGAATTATATGGTTGAATAATAATTATCATAATTTATTATATATAAAAGGGGCTGTATCAAAAAAAATTTGATATTTGCCGATAAAGAAAAGGAAGTTCGAATTTGAACTTCCTTTTTTGCGCATAGTAATAATATGAAAAACTTCACAAAAAATGTGATTCCTATGCAACAAATAGGATTTGCATT
>NZ_JACOOP010000044.1:0-29321 GCF_014287725.1 Clostridium sp. NSJ-49
ATCAATTTTATTGTAGGTTTGTTTACCATACAATAAAAAATTCAAACTTATATAATTTTCAAAGAGCGAGCAATTCTATGAAAAATCAAGCTATTTTTTCATATCAACTTAACAGATTCCAATCCTTAAACCTTAATTTTATTATTATAATAATTTTATATAATTATAATATAATAACCTTTACTGTTAAACATTATTTTACTTTATATTTAATTTTATCCTTTTATGTTATAATGATTTTTATACTATTGTTTTAGGAGGAAATTATGTTATATAGAGAATATGGTCAAACTCATGAGAAAGTATCTATACTTGGTTTTGGATGTATGCGTTTTCCAACCATAGATAATAAAATTGATGAAGAAAAATCTACAGAAATGATTCAATACGCTTTATCTAAAGGAGTTAATTATTTTGATACTGCTTATACTTATCATAATAGCGAATCTGAATCTTTTGTTGGTAAAGCTTTAGAGCATTGCCGTAAAGATATATTTATAGCTACTAAATTGCCAAGTTGGTTAATAAGTAGTAGAGATGATATGGATAGAATATTTAATGAGCAGCTAAATAGGCTAAGAACTGACTATATAGATTTTTATTTAGTACATGCTTTAAATAAAGAGTATTTCACAAATTTAAAGGATAATGGTTTATTTGAGTTTCTTGATTCTATTAAGAAAAGTGGTAAAGCACATCATATCGGATTCTCATTCCACGATTCTCTGGATGTTTTTAAAGAAATAGTTGATTCTTATGATTGGGAATTCTGTCAAATCCAATATAATTATCTAGATACAGATTATCAAGCTGGAACTGAAGGTTTAGAGTATGCTGCTAACAAAGGACTTGGTATAGCTATAATGGAACCTTTACGTGGTGGTAAACTTGCTTCCAATATTCCTAACGATATCCAAGATTTATGGGATACAGCAAATAATAAAAGAAATCCTGTAGAATGGGCATTAAAATACTTATGGAATGATTCGCGAATTAGCGTAGTCTTGTCTGGAATGAGCAGTTTTTCTAATATTATAGATAACATTAACTTTGCAGAAACATCAACTCCTAATTGTCTAAATGAAGAAGAGCTTAATTTAATTAGTAAGGTTACATCTTCTTATAAAGCAAAAATCAAAGTAAATTGTACTGAATGTAAATATTGTATGCCTTGTCCAGTTGGTGTAAATATCCCTAGAAATTTTGATTTATTAAATAAGGCTTCATTATTTGAAGATATAGAAAGCAGTAAAAAATCTTACAATTCAATGTCTGAAGAAAGTAAAGCAATTTCTTGCGTAAAATGTGGTAAATGTGAGAAGCTTTGTCCTCAAAGCATTAGAATTAGAGAAAAACTTGAAGAGGTCGTTAATACACTAGGAAAATAAAATCCTAACTAACACTAAAAAGAAATATGCCTTCGGCTGATAAACTTATCTATGCCGTAGGCATAAGTTCTATTTTCTATTTTCTATTTTCTATTTTCTATTTTTATAATTTGCATTTACAGTTTCTTTTCCATTAGTTGTATTAACATCTAAGTTTTCTATTTGATAATTCTTATCTTCATTTTCTAATGTTATAGCTCCATTTGTAGTTCTAAGTATAATATCCTTACTATAACAATTATATGCTTTTATAAGACCATTTGTAGTTCTTACTCTTATATCATTTGATTTTATATCCTCTATATCAACTAATCCATTAGTAGTTTCAAAACTAATAGATTCTGCGTTTATATCTTCAGCTACAACTCTACCGTTATTAGTATTTATTTTAACTTCACCTTCAACTGTTATATCACCTATTTCAAAGTTTCCATTTGTAGTTTCAATATCAATATTACTTGCTTTAATATCATTTATATCTATATTTCCATTAGTTGCTTCTACAGTATAGTTCCCAATTATACTTTCTGGAACAATTATCTCTACAGTACCAGCAATACTTGAAAAATCAAAAAGATTTATAGTTCCATAGCTTTCTTTTCTTTTTATATTTATAGTATCTTCATTACTATCTATTGTAAATTTATCATTTTCATTATTATACCAGCAATTAACTATTATCCTATTATTAGTCCCACTATAAATTTCAACCTTCGTATTAGGAACATTTAAGTTAAATTTAATATTACTACTAGCTACATCTATTTCTTGCGTAAAAGATTCAGCTACACCATTAAACTTTACTCCATAATTGCCAAAACTGATTCCTCTAAAAGCTTCTCCTGTTGCTAATAGTCCAATGCTTCCTACAATTAACATAATAAGCGCTAATATAGACGATATTATAAAATACTTCTTCACCTTTTATCCCCCCTAAGATATTAAGCTTATATTCCACTTAACATATTTAATCATTAATTTTACCATTCCAATAGCTATTGCAAGTGCAGCATTAAATAATAATATTCCTACACCAGCCATAACAAAAGTCTTTAATAATCTAATTCCAATATTTACACTAGTATTTAAAAATAATATTGCTAAAGAACTTCCAGCTACTGCAATTCCGCTTACCCCTACTGAAAATACAGCTACTCCAACTCCAAATACTACCCATGCTAAAAATAAAAAATTAACTATCTGCATAAATACAAACAAGGCAATATTCCCACTTTTAACTTTTTTAGCTTCATAATTACTTTCATTTACTCTATATTGAGCCTCTGTATTCTTATATTCTTTAACACTATCTTCATAGTCAAGCTCTTCTATATATTGTTTTGCTATTTCTTTTGGATCTCCCAATTTATTTAATATTTGCTCTAAAGATTCGCCTTCATCTAATAGCTCATTTATATGCATACTATAATCTTCGATTATATTCTCTATTTCTTCTTTTGGTAATATTGATAAATTGCTTCTAAGGTTATATAAGAATTCACCTTTAGTCATTTTATTCACCTTCCTTACTATCTTTATATTCATAACTTAAAACCTTATTAACACTTACTACAAACTCACTCCACCCTTTTACCATATTCTCATAATGAATCTTTCCTTCTTCTGTAATCTTATAGTATTTTCTCTCCTTGCTACCTTCGCACACTTTAGTATAAGTCGAAAAATTACCTTCCTTTGTAAGTCTTCTCAATATAGGATATATAGTATTTTCTGTAACATCCATATCTGCTTCTATATCCTTAACTACCTCATATCCATACATATCCTTCTTTGAAATAAGAGATAGAACACATAACTCTATAATTCCTTTTTTGAACTGAGTATTCATTTCCTCACCTCTTCACAACTTATTGTGTATTACACAGTATATTATATTACCATACTGTGTAATACACAATACTTTTTTGTATTTTTTTCCATATTCATTATGAAAATACTCATTACCGTAATACAGTTCATCATAATCATATATTAATTTAAACTTATTTATTATTAATTAAATAAGGAGCTATGCATTTGCAACAGCTCCTTATATTACTTACTTTTATTTCATCTTCTTTAATGCCTTTTTCATTTCATTTAATGATGAAGAAAAATTCTTCTTTACAGCATCTCCTAAATCTTCTATCTCATCAATGACATTGGATACTTCATCTGCAATTTCCTCAGTCATTCTTCCTTTTTTAATCACTTTCATCAATCCATTTATTTTCTTTTCTAACTTTTCGTGAGCCATAAAATTAAACCTCCAAGTAAAAAAATAAATATTTCATAGAATATTTTATCCATTTTTACTACTTTAATTCACTACTATTTTACTGTCTGGTATAATAAAAAGGCTCCTATAAAATAAAACATTCCTAAAAACCCTAATGGAGTTATTGCTATAAATAACCCAATTATCATAACTATAGGATGAACACCTATGAATGAAGCTACAAGATTTTGCTCTAATAACTGTCTCACTAATGCAACAATCACATATCCAATTAAAAGTATTATTGCTGCTGTTTTACTTCCGCTAAAATACATAATTATTGCTAAAATTCCATATACAAGACCAGCTCCTATTATTGGTAAAAAATCCAAAACGGCAGTTAAAATTGCTAATGGTAAAGCATAACTTACTCTAGCTAATGTAAATATCACAGAACTTATAAAAGCTATCACTAGCATAATTAATAAATATGCTTTAATATATCCACCAAAAACAGAATTCATTTTATCTTTAACAGTTGAAAATAGCTTATGTCCTTTTTCAGAAAATATGTTTTTAACTCCTATTTGAATGTTTTCTATTTCCTTTGTAAAGAAATACGTTGATATCAATGTAACAATAACTGTTATAAGTGCTCCTGGAATTGAGCCAGCAAGACTTAGCATTTTCTTTCCTAAAGTTGTTGCAAAACTACTAATAACTTTTACTATAGTCATAATGCCTTCATTTATTTTTTCAACAATACTTGGGTCTAAATTATTTAATCCTGCTAATATGCTACCAACAAAACTATCTATAGCATTTATTATTTCCTCCACTGTTGATGGATTAGTTAAATACTCTAAAAGCTTTCCTGTCTGCAAAATTATTTCATAAAGAATTGCACCTAATGCTGATAACATAAGAATAACTATTGTTATTGTCAATAAAAATGAAACAAATCCATTTGTTAGTTTAATTTTCTTACTATTTTTATTTAATGATAATATTTTATTCTTTATAGGTTTTAGCAATATCGCTATTATAAAAGCTATTACAAAAGGAAATGCATATTTTAAACTAACAGCTAAAAGTATAAATCCTAATGTATATATTATTAAAAATTTTACAACTTTTTTTGCCCAATTTATAAAATCTTGAGAAATATATTCTAAAATACTGCCCCTTTTTAAATCCACATCTATTATCCTTTCTTAATTTAAATTATATCAATTATTATGTAACAAGTAAAAAAATGTAACCTAAACCATAGGTTAAAATTCAACTACATCGAGGTGAAAAGACTACTGTCGCGTAAGTGCCTTTTCACCTTTGATGAAGTTAAACTTTCCTAAGGTTCATCATACTCTATTATAAAAATTCTCTTAATAAATCTTTTCTTGCTTCATATAATTCTTCTTCATTTTCTTTTAAGTCATTCCAATATTCACTATTCCTGTGTAAAGCCTTTAGCATTTTAGTTACTTTCTTACTAGTTACATCATTATCTCTTGCTAATGTTGCAACTGTTAAAACAAAAGTCCCCACATCCTGTGGATCATCTAGAAGGTTATCATTGCTAGCTATTAACTCATCTATAGCCTCAGCTTCATCCATTCCTTCCATTAAGTAACGTTCAAATTCTTCTTTAATATCAACTGCTAAATCATCATCATAAATATCTAGTCCCCAAACACCCATATCAAGTCCCTCCTTATATTTAACTTAATATTTTTTTAATTAACCACACTTGTTGATATTATATGACCTTAGTATTTATAGTATTATATGAAACTTCTTAAATTGTGCTATTTTTTTATATTATTTAATTATGAAATTTGCGTGACTTCCATCTTTTCCTGGCGTTATTTCAAGCCTTGCATCCACTCTTTCCTTTAACTCTGGAACATGAGATATTACCCCTACTAATCTACCTAAGTCTTGAAGATCCATTAAAGCACTTATTGCATTATCTAAACTTTCTGAATCTAAAGTTCCAAAGCCTTCATCTACAAACATAGTATCAATTTGTACGCCACCTGCATATGACTGAATAACATCTGCAAGACCTAAGGCTAATGCTAAAGAAGCTTTAAATCCTTCTCCTCCAGATAAAGTTTTAACATGTCTTTCTTTCCCAGTGTATGCATCTATTACTTCAAGTTCTAATCCTGATTGTTTTTGTCCCTTTTCCCTACTTTCTTTACGCTTTAAAGTATATCTCGAATTAGTCATTTTGCTTAATCTACTATTAGCTGCTCTTATAATATCATCAAAATATGCTGCTAATACGTATCTTTCAAAGGTAATTCTCTCTGCATTATTACCTTTTGCTAATTCTGCAAGTTCGCCTATAACATTATATTTTGCCTCATCTCCTTGTATTTTAGTTGTAATATCCTCTATACTTCTTAAACTACTCCTATTGTTACTTATTCTTGAATATATTTCTTTTGATTCTTTATTTAATAAAGTTATTTCATTAAGCTTTTCATTTATTAAAATATCATATTCTTTTAAATCTACTTTTATCATGTTTTGAGTTTCTTCACTTATTCTTTTAAACTCATCCTTTTTAGACGTTAACTTATTATAATACTCTCTTATATATGTATCTTTTACATTTATCTCATTATCACTTCTCTTAGCGTTATTATAATCATCTATATCCTTAAATAAGCTTTCTTGTATCTTTTGATTAAATATAAGTTTTTTATTACCTACTTCATCTAAATACCTTTCATTAAGCTCAGTATAATTGACTACATCTTGCTTTAATTTTGTTAACGTATCTTTAATATCATTAAATTCTTTTTTAGTTAATTCTAAGTTCTCTTCTAATTCTCTTATTTTAGATGTAATTCTAACATCCTGCATTCTAAGTAAATTATCATCTTTTATATCCTCTGGTAATATTGATTTAGCCTCAGCTAAAAGACCTTCTTCCCTTGTTAAACTACCTAAGCTATTTTGTTGTCTTTTTTTAGCTTCTTCAATTTTACTTTCTTCTATCTTTATTCTCTCTTCTAATGCTTTAATCTCTTTATTAACATTATCTTTATTTATTATAACTTTAGAAATTTTATCTTTTTCTTCTTTTAATTCTTCAATCTCATTTTTAAGCTCTATTCCACTTTCAGTTACAGCTTTTTTCATCTCATCAAATTGAAGTTTTATATCACCATTAAAATTAACAACATCCTTTATTTCATCTAATGCTGCTTTAATTCCCTCTTCTAGCATTGAATCATTAGTAGCTTTTTTTATTGCAAGCTCTTTCAACGCTTTATCATAAACATTCTTTTCAGCTTCATAAATATCCTTTAATTCTTTAAGCTTCTCTTCAGTTGGGACATTTTCTTGTCTTTTAGCTAGATTAGGATGACTAGTTGAACCACATACCGGGCACTGACTACCCTCATCTAGGTTTAAAGCTAAGATTCCAGCCAATCCCTTTCTAAATAAAAGATCGCCGTTTTCATATTCCTCTTTTTTCATTAAGTATTTTTTTTCTAAACTCACTACCCTTAAAGCTTCTTCGTTATATATTTTAATTCCATTTTCGTAAGCTAGAATCTTTTTAAATACTGACTTAGCTTTTAATATTAAAGCTTCCTTTTCTCTTAAAGAATTACTAACCCTTACAAATAATACTTCATTCTCAGTTATACTTTGTTGTATTTCTCTATCATTTTCAAGCTTTTCCTTATCGCATTTTAGGTCCTTTTCTAAAAGCTCAATATTTTTTGTTTGTCTATTTAGTTCATCTGTAAGTTGTTTTACTAATATTTCTTTTTCCTTATAAATCTTAAACTTCTCAAGTTTCTTTTCAACTTCCAGTTTTCCCCTTATTAAAGCATCCTTTTGCTTTATTTCTAATTCTGCCTTTTCATAAGCTTTATTTTTAACATTAAAAATAATTTCACTATCAACTAAAGCTTTCTTACTACTTTCTAATCTTGTAGTATTATCTTTTAATTTTTCTTCAGCTTCAATTACTGATTTTTCTAGATGAATAATATCCTTTGCTTTTTTAGCTTTCTCTAGTAAAACCTCTTCTTTCTTAATCTCTTCTTCCTTATAATTTAATAACTCTAGTTCATTAGATACCCTATCTTTTAACAGAAGCTTTTTATTATCTTCTTCAGCTTTAAATCTATTTTCTTCTATTCTCTTTTTGTCCTCATTTAATTTTTCTATCTTTGTGTTAATTTCTTTTTCATCAGATTTATCTTTTTCAATAAGAGCTTTAGTTAATTTAATAATCTCTAATACATCTTTGTCTACACTATTTATCAATTTTCTTAGCTCATCATTTACTACTGGATCTATTTTACTAATAAAAGCATCTCTTCTTTGTTTTTCCGATAAAACTCTATTTCTAAGTTCTGTACTTTTATCATCTAATTTCTTTTGAATACTAAGAAATCTTTCTGTTCCAAATATATTTCTGAATATCGGCTCTTTATCCTTACTTTCAGCTTCTAATAATTTTTTAAATTCACCTTGTGGAAGCATAACTATTTGTTTAAATTGGCTAGCATTTAACCCCAAAATTTGCTGTATCTTTTCTGTTGCCTCTGATGGTCTTGATATTACTGTTTCATCATCTAAATAGAGTTCTGCTTCGTGCTTTTTATCTATTTGCTTAATAGTACCATTTTTATATACCTTATCTACAGTTTGAGTTGGTTTTCTAATTATCTTATATTTTTTCCCTTTTGCTAAAAATTCTAATTCTACATACGCAATATCTGTTCCTTTAGCATGATGGCTTTTTAATGACTCCATAGTCCTACTTGTGCCACTTGCCTCTCCAAATAATGCAAATGATATAGCATCAAAGATAGTGGTCTTTCCTGCTCCAGTAGGTCCTGATATAACAAATATATTACTCCCTTTTATTTTAGTAAAATCTATTTCTTCCTTTCCTGCATAAGGTCCAAAAGCATTTATTATAAGCTTTAATGGTCTCATATATCACTACCCCCTTCCAATTTCCTCTAAAACTTTATTTAAAACTTCTATTCTTTCTTGATCCATCTCTTTCCCTTTTATGCTTAAATAAAAATCTGTAAACAGCTCTGATTCTGATTTATCTCTAAAATTATTTCCTGCTGAAGTTTTACTATCCACATTTTTTTCTCTCGAATTTACCATTTTTAATCCCATTACATTTGGAAATACAGCTCTTAACTTTGATATTGCATCAATAACTTCACCTTCATCAGTAAGATTTGCAAATATATAGTCATTTAAATTTTCACCTTTATGTGTATCTCTATCTATAAGTTTTTCTAAAGGTCCTTCAACAACTCTCATATCTCTTAATACCTGTAGCTTTCTTAATTCAACTTCTACTTCTCCTTTTTCATCTAATGTGATTATAGGTATGCTTTTATTTTGCTCACACTCTGATACTGAATATTTCAATAGAGAACCTGAATATCTTATTCTGTTTCCTCCAACCTTTTGTGGTCTATGAAGGTGTCCTAAAGCAACATAATTAAACAAGTCAAAATTTCTTCCATCTATTAAGTCTGCACCTCCAATAGATAATGGTCTTTCTGAATCTGAAAGTTCTAAATCACCTTTATTCTCTTTATCTTCCATATTAAAAGTTACATATCCATGAGTTATTAAAACATTTCTTTCATCTTTATTTATATCTTTTTCTAACTCATTAACTAAAAACTTCATAGCATCATCATAAGTTCTTATCTCATCATTTTTATAAATCAATCTAACTTTTGCTGGATCAACAAATGGTAATAAATAAAAGTTAACATTTCCAAATTCATCTTTTATAGTTACCTTTCTTATTTCTTTCTTAAACGTTCCCTCTATATATAATCCTTTATCTTTTAGCAACTTACTTCCAAATGACAACCTCTCAGGACTATCATGATTACCTGAAATAGCTAAAACAGGTATGTTTAATTCTAAAATTATTTTACTTAATACATTATCCAATAGTTCTACAGCCTCTGCTGGTGGTACTGAACGGTCATATATATCACCTGCTATTATAAAAGCATCTGGTCTTTCTTCTTCTAATAATTCTATTAATCTATCAAGATAAAATTTTTGGTCTTCTATCATAGAAAACTCATTTACAATTTTTCCTATATGCCAATCTCCTGTATGGATTATTTTCATCTATTTCACTTCCTTATACTTAGTAAATTTACATAATTTTATTATATCAAAATACAAGTAACTACTATATAAAAAATTAATGAACAAAAAAATAAGTGCAACCTAAGTTACACTTTATATCTTTCTATTCAAAAAACTCTTTTGTATATTCAACAATTCCACTAACTCCGATTAAGCTACCATCGTTTAGCTCTTTAACCATAAAAGCCTCATCTGGTACATCAAAAGGAGCTTTTATTCCATATTTACTTGCAGGAACAAAACCAAATTTAGGGTAATACTTATCATGCCCTAAAACTATAACAGACTTATATCCTAATCTTCTAGCACTTTCTAATGCAACATTTATAAGCTTACTTCCAATTCCTTTACCTTGATACTCAGGTATTACAGATACAGGTGCTAATGCTAATGTTTCAACACTCATATCTCCATTATTAATTTTTGCTTTAGTAAGCATTAAATGAGCAATAACTTTTCCATTATCCTCTGCAACTAATGAAAGTTCTTTTATAAAGTCATCACTTTTCCTTAGTCTATTTACTAATAAATGTTCTGTTCCATCGCTATGCACTGCATTTTTAAAAGCCTCTTCAGTTAGTCTTTCTACTACTTCATAATCTTTTTCTAACTCTTCTCTTATATTTATCTCCATATTTTCTCTCCTGCAATAAATAATATTCTCTACATATTTTAATATATTTTTACCATAAACTTCAAGTTTGTCTTATATAATCTTAGACTCTTGCTCTTATAAAAAGTTTCACTTCGTAGAAAAATTCTTATAAATTTATATATTAAATCCATACTAATAATAGAGGTGATACAAATGAAAAAATTTTTAACGTTCTTATGTTTATTTTTAACTTTCTTTAGCCTAACGTCATCTATCTGCTATGGTGAAGAATTAGAAAAAAATAAATTTACTCTTAATCCATTGCCATATGAATATGATGCTTTAGAACCATACATTGATAAGGAAACTATGATTATCCATCATGATAAACATCAAAAAGCTTATGTAGACAATTTAAATAATGCTATCTCTAAATATCCTGAATTGTATTCTAAAGGTTTAGAGGGATTATTAACAAATGTGGATTCTCTTCCTAGCGATGTTAAGCAAGCTATTATAAATAATGCTGGTGGCGTTTATAATCATGAGTTTTTCTGGTCTATAATGGCTCCTGAACAACCTGGAGTTCCTATGGGTAACTTAGCGAAAGCAATAAGTAAAACTTTTGGAACATTTGATGATTTTAAAACCCGATTTAAAATAGCTGCTCTAAATAGATTTGGTTCTGGTTGGGCATGGCTAGTTTCAGATAAAGAAGGTAACTTGTCAATTATAAGTACTGCAAATCAAGATACTCCTATAACTCAAGGCTTAATTCCTATAATAGGAGTAGATGTATGGGAACACGCTTATTATTTAAAATATCAAAATAGACGTGGTGAATATATAGACGCTTGGTGGAATACTGTAAACTGGGAACAAGCAGAAAGAAACTACAATGCTGTTACTGCGTCAAGATAAAAGTAGCTATGCTAAGGCAAAGATTATTTCGTAAGATTAAAGTTTGCTATACTAAATTCAACGTAGCTATTCTAAGTGAAAATATAATATTTCACATATAAATAAATAAGTAAAAAAGTGCTAATTAGGCACTTTTTTACTTATTAAAAGAGAAGCTTCCTTTTCTTTTAACATATTCAATCTTTTTCTCTTTACACAGCGAACTACTTTACTTTTCTCATAAATAAAAATGCTAATATCATAAAGAATAAACCGTATACAAACATACAATTATATCCTATTAAATCAAATAAAAGTCCAAGAAGTGGTGGTGATATTATATTTGCTATTGATGAAAATAAATAATACATACCTGTAAATGTTCCCAAATATCCAAGTGGTGACATCTGAGCTACAAAAGGATATGAATTAATATTAATCATTGCCCAGAAAACTCCAAGAGCAAGGAAAAATGCTCTTATTATTAAAATATTCTTAACAAAAATTAATATACAAAATATAGCCATCGCACCTATTAATCCAATAGTTATAGTCTTTTTCTTGCCTAGCTTTGTCCCAATTATACCTGCTGGAATAGCAAAAACTAAAAAACTTAAAGATACAAAGGTAAAGCTAAATGCTGCTGCACTTACATCTATTCCAAGATACATTTCACTATATCTAGTAAAAAAAGTTTCTATCCCGTTATATCCAATAAACCAAGAGCATATTGCCATAAGTAAAAACTTAGTACTTGGATTTTTAAACGCTACTTTAAATCCTTCCTTAAAATTAACCTTCTTTTCTGCTTGTTCATAATTTATTACGTCTCTCTTTTCTTTAATACAAGTAAACAAAATTACAAAAGATAATAATACTAAAACACCTGCAAGATAAAATGGATACTTCGGACTTAACTTCCACAAAATTGAGCCTATAAAAAAGGCTATAAGAGAACCTATTCCTCCCATAAAATTAATTATGCTGTTAGCCTTACTCCTCTGATCCTCTGGTGTTATATCCGGCATAAGAGCAATAACTGGCGAACGAAATAAACTCATTGAAAGATTCATTAAAAGTAATGCTGCTATAAGTGTTGCCAATCCCTTATAATTTGGAATTAAAAATATAAATAATACTGCCAATGGCATTCCAACCATCAAAAAAGGCATTCTTCTACCAAACCTTGTCCTAATTCCATCACTATACATCCCAACAGCTGGTTGAATAAATAACGCAAAGTAATTATCAAATGTCATAATAAATCCTATAATAGCAGATCTTGTAATAAAGTTACTTAATAACTTAGGCATAAATGCATTATACACTGACCAAGTTATACTAGTTGCAAAAAATCCAAAGCCAAGTAAAAACGTCTTTTTGTAATTTAGTTTTCCCATCCTTATCCCCCTCATTTATATCTGTAATTTTAGATATGTATTTTTATCAATCCTCCCCTATTAATATCATATGACTAGTTTGCTAAATACATTTTAACTTTCTGTTAAATAATCAATATTTTTTTATTTATTAGATATTTTTCAACATCCATATATCTTATTAATTCTTATAGCTATAAAAGACGCTAAAACGCATTTAATAAGATCTCCTAGAATAAACGGTATAATAGATACTTTTACATTTTCAACAAATGATAATCCGTTATAATATCCCATCCATGTAGCTCCGCAAATATAAATAATTACCATACCTACTAAAACTGTTAACATAATAGATTTTTTTAAATCTAAAGCCTTACCTCTAATTAAAGTAATAATAAGTACTGCCAATAGAAAACCTAAAAAATAACCTCCACTAGGTCCTACTAAAGTTCCAATACCAGATTTTCCTCCTGAAAATACAGGTAGTCCAATTGCTCCAATAAGATAAAACACTATTATTGATAACATACCATTTTTGGTACTCATGATAAGAGCTATCAAATTAATTATTATAGTTTGTGATGTTATCATTATTGGTGTAAACGAAATTGGAAAAGCTATATATGATGATATACATAAAAGTGCTACCATTAATCCAATAGCTGTTATATCTCTAACTTTATTTCTTTTTTCAATATTAATCATTTATTTAAACACTCCTTCTATAACAATTTTATTTTTAAAAAGCAATAATATTTTGTTCATATCTAAAATGATGAAGGTACACTTTTTTCATAATCATACTAAATATTAATAAAGGCTTGTCCTATAAAAATTAATTGAATTTTCATTACATACCTTTCCTAGTTATTCAGTTAAATTTATATATTATCCTCCTCTCTATACCCTCCTACTTAAAATAAAGTATTTTATTTTGATTGTCAAACTATTTAATTTTAATAATACTTTCAGAAATAAAAACAATACTTTATTTAAATATATAGAATTTTATTAATAGAAACTGCCATAGCAGTTTCTATTAATTTGCCATTCTACATTTATCATTTTCTATTAAATAAAGTAATTTATACTTTTTTACTTTTAACCATTTACTTTAAAGTACTTCTTCACTATTTTTATTTTATTTGATAAATGTTTAATATGTATATTCAAGGTTTTCTTTTATATTGAAAAAATCTGCATAATCTATATCAAATAATGGTTTCTTTACTTTTGATACATCTATTTTTTCTTTTATAAGCTGAGTTAAAACACCTGCATATGATAAATCTCCTTGGATTATAGCCCCGTAAATCTTTCCATCCTTATATATAACTTTTTTGTAATACTTACCATCACAATCTATTACTTCTTCATATGAATCATCTGGTTTAACTACAACTCCTAAGGACATAGTCGCTAATCCTAAAAAATTCATTGTATTTTTACTACCAAAGAAATCTGTCATATATAGTTCTTTTCCGTACATATTATTAGCTGCTATTATTCCTTCTTTCACAGCTGTTGGCCAAATTGGATTTCTACCAGTTATATCTCCTGCTCCATAAACATCTTTAGTATCAGTTTCACCTTTTTCATTTATGATAAGACCAAATTTATCTGTTTCTATTCCACTATCTTTTAAGAATCCAACGTTTGATCTTACTCCAGTACAAGCTATAACTAAATCGCAAGGAATTTTTTCTCCAGTATTTAAAAGTAACTCTACGGGATTATTATCATTATCTAAAACAAGTTGTTCTGCTCTCACTCCAAGTTTTAAATCTACACCTTTATCTGTAAGCATATCTTGATAAACTTTAGCTGCGTAATTATCTAATTGAAGAGGTAATATCCTATCTCCCATCTCAACCATTGTTAGTTTAATATCATAATCTACAAGTCCTGCTAAAGCATCTACTCCTACCAATCCAGCTCCTAGTATAACTACATTTTTACACTTTTCTGCTACATCCTTAATTTTAATAGCATCATCTAGATTTCTTAATCCTACCACATTATTACCTTCTCTTAATCCAGGTACAGGCGGAATAAAAGATGATGAACCTGTAGCTAATAATACCTTATCATAACTTAATTCTTCTCCATTATCTAATGTTAATTTATGTTCTTTAGGCTTTATCCCTATAACCTCAATACCTTTCATCCATTTTATATTATATAAATCAAAGAACTTTCTTGGAGTAAAATCTAAATCTTCAATAGTTCTTCTCCCATCTAAATAATGATGAAGGATACATCTAGAGTATACATAATCATCTTTAGAAACTAATATTATCTCAGCTTCTTTATCTAGTTCTCTCAATGTTTTAGCTCCACTTATACCAGCTGCAGATGCTCCAACAACTATATATCTCATACTTCATCTACCTCCTCTAATGTTATTGCTGCCATAGGACATTTAGCTACACATTGAGGTGTTCCACTTTCAGTTTCTCTACACATATCACACTTCATAACTTCCTTATTATTTAGGTGATTCATCTTTAACACCCCATACGGACATGCCATGATACACATAAAGCAACTTGCACATCTTGACTTATCATATAGAACAAGTCCAGTATCATCATCTCTTCTCATGGCTCCTGTCATACAGGTATACACACACTCTGGTCTATCACAGTGTCTACAAAATATTGGTGAATATCTACCATCACTATTTATAGCTATCCTACTTCTTGTATCTTCTGAACCATGAGATACGATACATGCTGTAGTACAAGTAAGACATCCAATACATTTTTTTCTATCTATCTTAATTCTCTTCATATACTATTAACCTACTTTCTCTATATTAACAGCAGCTAGCTTAAATGATGGTTCCTTTGAATATGTATCAAAAAATGATGGTAATAAAGCATTTGCTTCTATATAATGCATAGGTGCATATATTTCATTCTTCTTTACTGTTCTAGATAATTTCGCAATAAATTCTCTAGCAACTCCATTAGATGAACTTACTCTTACTTTATCATTTTCCTTAATTCCTAATTCCTCTGCTAATTCAGGATTAATATTTATATAAGCATGTTCTGGAACTATAGCTTCTACAGTAGCAATCTCTCTAGTTCTAGTTTGAGTATGCCATTGCCCTACAGTACCTCTTCCTGTATTTAATATATAAGGATATTCTTCTGATAATTTCACTGGCCATTCTGCTACATCTTCATATATAAACTTTGCCTTACCACTTGGAGTATAGAACTTTTTATCTTCAAATAATCTTCTCTCATTTGACTCTAATACATCCCCTTCTTTAAAAGGCCATTGTACTCCTTTTGAATTAGTAATCATATCATAAGTAACTCCTGAAATATCACAAGGCATACCTTTACTACATTCTTTTAATGTATTAAAAGCCTCTTCTGGAGTTCTCCATTTATCTAATAAACTACCCATTCCAAGAGCATCTCCAATTCCTAGGAATATATCATAATCAGTAAGTTCATTTTCTTTCTTTTCAAGAACAGGATTTATAGTTGATAATCTTCTCTCTGTATTTATAAGAACACCTTTCTTTTTAAGTCCTCCTGTAGATGGAAGTAATAAGTGACAATACTTTATAGTATCAGTTTCGCCATACATATCTTGAACTACTAAGAAATCAACTTTTTCTGCTGCTTTTTTAAATTCTTCATTATTAATCCATGATGATCTTGGATTAGTAGCAACTATCCATAAAGCTTTTATCTCTCCTTCAATCGCCTTTTGAATTATTACGTTATAAGGAAGTGTAGGCTTTTTAGGTAACATCTCTGGATCAATATTTAATGCTTTAGCTACAGCTTTACGTCTATTTTCATTGTCATAGTCTCCACCACCATAAAGTCCTGTAGTATTACTATAAACTCTAGACCCCATAGCATTACATTGACCAGTTATAGAGTTAGCTCCTGTGCCTTCTCTTCCTATATTTCCTGTCATAAGAGCTAAATTAATTATTCCTTGAGCAGTTCTTACCGCTTGATAACTTTGGTTAACGCCCATAGTCCACCAGAATGATACATTCTTTCCATTATGTATTATCTCTGCTAATTCTAAAACTCTACCTTTAGATATTCCTGTTTTCTCCTCTATATTTTCTAATTTATATTTTTTAACATGTTCTTTAAATCCATCAAAATCTTCTGTATGATTTTGAATGAATTCTTCGTCAATCCATCCTTTTTCTATTAATACATTTGCTAATGCATATAACAAATATAAATCTGTTTTAGGTTTTATATCTATCCATATATCAGAATTACTTGCTGTTTCTGAACGCCTAGGGTCAATAGTAATTATTTTTGCTCCTGGATTATTCTTAACTCTTCCCCAAAGAATTGGATGAGCAACTACTGGATTTGCTCCAATAAATATTATTACATCTGATACTTCTAAATCATGAAGAGTATACGGTGGTGCATCAAAACCAAAGCTTTGCTTATAAGCTACAACAGATGTTGCCATACATAGTCTAGTGTTACCATCACCATTACCTCCAAGATAATTCCTTCCTATATGACCTATAAGTGCCATTTCCTCTGTAGCAAGTTGACCTGTACTAATAAATGCAACACTTTCTTTACCATACTGATCTTGAATTTCATTAATCCTCTTTGCAAAATACTTAAAAGCTTCATTCCATGATATTTGATTCATATTACCTTCTTCATCTCTTAATAGCGGTAATACTGGATTATGATATTTTGTATTTTGCTTATCTAAGTTTAATCCTTTTATACAACAAAATCCGTTATTTACAGGATACCCAACTGTAGGTACCACCTTTACAATATGATCATCTTCCACATGAAAATCTACGTTACATGCAATAGAGCAATAATTACAAGTTGATTGTACTACTTTCATAAAATTTTACTCCTTCTAACGATAATGTATTCCATTCCAATAAACGAAATCTTTTACTTCTGCGATATCTGGTAACTTAACACCTTCTAAAGCATAATCCTTATATAGTTTGAATCCCATTCTATCAACTATATAACCTATATGCTCCTTTCTCATCGGAGCATTAGGATCTATGTATTCTTCTGTAAACTTATATGTATTTTCTATTATCTTTGTTACTGAATCCTCATCAGCCCATTTAATAAAATCTTGTGCTATTCTTGGATTCTTCTTTCCCGTTCTACCCATGATACAAACTCTAAAATACTTTTTAGGATTTCTTGTCCAAGCATTGTTTGGGCATACTAAAACACACTCTCCACAGCCAATGCATTTGTCATGATCTCTAACAACTTTATAGTTAACACCTTTTAAGGCATTTGTAGATACCTGTTTACATTTTTTAACGCACGCACCACAAGATATACATCTATATGAGTTATACTCTGGTAAACACATACCAATTACGCCTATATCATGCATCCTTGATTTTATACAATCATTAGGGCATCCTGTAAAAGCTATTTTTACATGAAGATGATTAGGATAAACTATATTTTCTATTTTTCTTGCAAAATCAGTAGTATTATACTGTGCTTTAGGACATACTTTATTACCTATGCAAGCTGCTATATTTCTTGTACCTGCTGCTGGATACCCTTCTCCTTCTATAGGTTGATTTATTTTTGTTTTATCTATCAAAGGTTGTATTTCTTTATTTACCTCTTCCATATACTCCATAGGTATATTAAGTATTTCAAACCCTTGCCTTGTTATCATATGAACAGATCCATCACCATATTTATTAGCTATATCAGCTACCATTTTTAATGTTTCTGCACTTAATGCTCCGCCTGGAATTCTAACTCTAAGAGCAGTAACATATTTATTTTTAGTTATTCTAAATGCATTTTTCATCACTTTCCCAGTATCTAAATCCCTAATCATATTTTCACCTCCTAATCATATAAAGTTTTGCCAAAGCTAAAATTAAATACTGGTCCATCTACACATATATAAGTTGAATCCATCTTACAATGGCCACATTTTCCTAATCCACAGCTCATTTTTCTTTCATAAGATACCCATAAATCTTCATCTTTAATCCCTAACTTCTGTAGTTCTATAATTGCAAATTTCATCATCATTGGCGGACCTACTACTATTCCTGCCACATTATCTATATTCTTAATTTTTAGTTCTGGTATATATTTTGTAACTAATCCAATATTCCCATCATAATTTGAATCTGCTCCATCTACAGTAAGAATTACATTCATCTTGTCATCATATCTTCTAATATCTTCAACAAAAAGTACATCATTAGGTGATCTAAATCCACAAATTAAAGTTACCCCCTTACATTCATCATAATTATTATAAAAGTACTCTATAATTCCTCTTACCGGAGCTAATCCGCTACCTCCTGAAACTATAATTATCTCTTTATCTTTATACTGATTTACATCAAATCCATTACCATAAGGACCTCTAATTAAAAGATTATCTCCCTCTTCTAATTTAAAAATTTCATCAGTAACCTTTCCTACAGCCCTGATAGTAAAATCTAATGTATTCTCGCCTATCCATGATACCGATATAGGACTTTCACCATGCTTAGGCATAGAAATTTCATAAAACTGGCCTGGCCTTACATCTTTAGAATTTGCATACACTCTAAATGTCCACTCTTTATCTGTATGCTTTATTATTTTTAATATTTTAGCACGCTTTGGTATATATAAGTTTTCCATACTATTTCTCTCCCTCCATATCTCTTACGTAATCTGTAACTCTATTCATTGCTGTTGAAAGAGAAATATATTGTGGACAAACATCATCGCATCTTCCACATCCTACACACATCTGAACTCCAAATCTTTTACCATAATCATACATTTTATGTAAAGTTCTAAATCTCATCTTATCGCTATTTTTCTGTCTTACATCATGACCACCAGCCATTGTAGTAAATCCTTCTACTTGACAAGATGCTCCTACTCTTCTTCTTTCTCCAACCTTAGGATTATCAACACTAACAATATCTTGCATTGTAAATCATGAGCAAGTTGGACAAGAGAAGTTACATCTTCCACAAGCTATACATCTATAGTCATAATCTCTCCAAAAATCTGCTTGTGATACCTTTAATGGGTCCATATCTTTAGGTAAGTTTACATAAACTCCATTAGACTCAACAAAGTTAATATTAAAATCTACTTTTTCTCCATTAAAAATATCTTCAAACTCTTTATCTTTAATCTCTATATAAACATCTTCTTTATCTACTTTTATCCCTAAAGAATAATTATCTGTCTTATTAGTATTAAAGCTTACACAAAAACAATTTCTAAAACTCTCTTCACAGCCCATAGCTACAATTTTAACCTTATCTCTAAGTCGTTTATAATAAAAATCAGGCTCGCTACCATTTCTTAAATAAACATTATCAATTCTATCTAAACTGTGTATATCACAAGATCTCATAAAAACTAAAATTTTACGCTCATCTATCTTTGGTATTTTATATTCATCTTCACTAAAATAAAATAATGTTTCTGTTACTGGCATTACCACATCTTTTGCTGAAAACTGCGACTTTCTTCCAAACTCTACTTCCTTAATACTATTTATTTCTTCATATCTAATTACATCAGTATCAGAGTATGTTCCTCTATAAGGTATAGAAACAGGTGCAAAAATCCTGTAATAATTCTTCAAAGCAACTAATATTTCATCAAACCTTTTAACCGGTATTTTTACTTTCATTTTATTTACCACCTCTCTCATTATCTTATTTTTAGTAATCTATTATTCTATTATGCAAAAAAAAGATAGGTTCCCCTATCTTTTACTTTTTGCTATTTAAATAATAACTTTTTAATTTTAATATAACTTCTCAATTAATACTTCTCTAAATTTATTCATATCAAATAGTAATCCCGGACAAGTCTTCTCTACTCCTTCAATCTCTCTATGACCTATTACTCTATTTGGTTCAATATCGTAACGTATCATAAAATCCAAACAAATATCTACTAAGCTTTTCATTTGCTCTTCAGTCGGTAAAGTTTCATCAAAATTTCCAGCTAAAGCTATTCCTATAGAATCTTTATTGTGATATTTTGCATGAGCTCCTACGTACATACCCCTACCTTGAAATATATCACCATTCTTCTCAATAAAATAATTATATCCAATTCCAGCCCACTTAAATCTTTCTATATGCAGTTTATGAGTAGATTCAACAGTTAAGTTAGGATTATGTGTATGATGAATAATTATTTGCCTTGGCTTATCCATAGCTATTAATTCTTCATTAAACTCTAAATCTATTACATTTATTTTTCTCTCCATAAATTATCCCTTTCTATGTACTTATAATTTGCACTTTTATAATTATATACTTCTAAAGTATATTTTACTATTTTTCCAAAATAATTTATATTTGTTTCAAATAATCACCTTGTAAAACAATAAAAAACAATATAAAATGTAATCAAACAATAAAACTTAATAAAATATATTTAATTATTCTCGGAGGATTTTAAATGATAAAATTAATTGCAACAGATATGGATGGAACACTATTAGATTCAAATAATAAAATCAATCCAGAGTTTTATGAAGTTTTTGATAAACTAAAAGAAAAAGATGTTATTTTTGCTGCTGCATCTGGAAGACAATACTATAATCTTGTTGATAGATTTGAAGATATCAAAGATAATATGATGTTTATTGCAGAAAATGGAACTTTCGTTATGCATAAAGGTAAGGAAATTATTCTTAATTCTTTAGATAAAAGAATTGCTGTAGAGCTTATAAAAATTGGACAAACTATAGAAAATGCCTATGTTATTCTTTGTGGTAAAAAAGCAGCTTATATAGATAAAACTGATAAAAGATTTATGGACCAGGTTAACAAATACTATGCAAAAGTAAAAATTGTAGATAATCTTTCAAAAGTTCATGATGACATATTAAAAGTAACTATCTGTGACTTCGGTGGTTCAGAAAATAATAGCTATAAATATTTTGCTAATTATAATGACAAAGTTCAAATAGCTGTAGCTGGTGAAATTTGGCTTGATATGATGGCCAAAGGTGTAAATAAAGGTCTTGCAATAAGCGAAATACAAAAACTATTAAATATTAAACAAGAAGAAACTATGGTTTTTGGTGATTACTTAAATGACCTTGAAATGATGCAAAATGCATACCATAGTTATGCTATGGAAAATGCTCACTCTGATCTAAAAAAGGTTGCTAGATTTATAGCAAAATCTAATGATGATAATGGTGTTGTTAGAGCTATAAAAGAAAAACTTGAGTTGTAAATCACTAAATTAAAAAGGATTATGAAAAGCAAATACTTTTCATAATCCTTTTATTTTTTATTATCTTTTTTCATCTTAATTATATAATATATATTAACAAAAAATATAAATAGATTAATTACTCCTACTGGATATGCTTTTATATTAAAACCATATATTACAAATAGAATACATCCTATAGTATTTATAATTCTCAACTTAAACATATCAGTCATCAGTAGAGATATGGCGATACAAATTGATGCTGCATATCCTACCCACTCAATAACAGGTACTCCAAACATAATTAGCCTCCTTAAATATCATCTCTATAAAAATAATGTTTGTATTTTTCTCTAAAAAAATTCTTTAAACTAAAAATTTATTATTTTTCAACAATTCATAAGCTACCAAAAATCTTTTTATAAGTTTTTAAATAACTCTTATTGCGTTTTGTTTTAACTTGTGGTATTATTAATACATAGAAATTTTTAGGAGGATTTAACAATGCTTATTTTAACTACTGATACAGTTCCTGGAAAAGAAATTATAGAAATCAAAGGATTAGTAAAAGGAAGTACTATTAGATGTAAGAATATTGGTAAAGATATAACTGCTAGCTTTAAAAACCTTGTTGGTGGAGAAATGACAGGATACAATGATATGCTTACTGAAGCTAGACAAATAGCAATTGGTAGAATGGTTGATGAAGCTGAATCTATGTGTGCTAATGCTATAATAGGAATGAGACTTATGTCTTCTTCTGTAGCTGCTGGAGCCGCTGAAATGGTCGCTTACGGAACTGCAGTTGTAATTAGTTAGAGGTACCTATGATATGATTATAGTTGCCTTAATTATATTATTTTATCTAGCTATTATTATAGGCTCAATATGTCTTTTAATCTGGGCTATTACAACTAGAATTAAAGAAAAAAAACGCGAAGAGATAGAACATAAAGATTATAAAAACTATTAGTTTTGCTTTGAAAATATAATGCTAGGTTACCTATTGTAAAGATTTATCTAAACTATAGGTAACCCAGCATATCAACATAGCTGACAATCATCTTATCTCAGCGTTTATTCCTTAAATTATTTCACAGTGCATTTCTTCTTCTACCTTATCCCAAGGTACAACATATCCCTGTCCTTTAGAGCAAAAAATAGAACTTGAGCTATATTCTATATCAGCGTCTCTTCTATACCCTATTTCTTCAATAACCTCTTCTGTATTATGGCATTCATCGTACCCATCAAAAACTAAGTTAATACTTCCCTTTCCTTTAGAAAAGGCTATAACTTCAGCACTATAATCCATTAACGTCTTAACTGGTCCTCTTCCTGTTATAGTTACTCTATTTTCATTAATTTCAGGTGGATTAAAAGAACCACTTAATCTTTGAATATCTGATAAAACTCTTCCCATATAATCAAGTTCCACATCTATTTTAAATTTATAATAAGGTTCTAATAATATATTTTCTGCTTTTTCTAATCCCTGTCTTAAAGCCCTAAATGTAGCTTCCCTAAAATCTCCACCTTCTGTATGCTTATTATGAGCTCTTCCTGTTAATAACGTTACTTTTATATCTGTTAAAGGAGAACCTGTAAGAACTCCATGATGATCTCTTTCAAAAATATGTGTTCTAACTAAATTCATATGTCCAGTACTTAAATAATCTGCATGACACTTATTTTCAAAGTCAATCCCTGAATTTCTGCTTAATGGTTCTAGCTTTAAATGCACCTCTGCATAATGCTTCAAAGGTTCAAAATGTCCATATCCCTTTACTTCATTATTAATAGTTTCTTTATATAAAATTTTGCATGTCCCAAACTCAATATCTAAATTAAATCTTTCCTTAACTACTTCCTTTAATATTTCCAATTGAATTTTCCCCATAATATGAACATGTATCTCATGTAATTGTTCATTCCATACTACATTTAAAGCTGGGTCTTCAGCATCTAAAAGCTTAAAATATCCAAGAACTTCTTTTATATTATTTGATGGATCAAATATTACTTTAGACATCAATGTAGGTATCATATTATATTTTATATTTTCTGCTAAATTTCCCAGTCCATCTCCAGTCTTAGCTTTAGATAATCCTGTTACAGCAAATATATCTCCTGCCTTAACCTCATCAACTGTTTTAAACTTATTCCCGTTATATATTCTTATTGAACTTATCTTTTCCTTAGTATTATCTCTATAAACTACTTCATCTCTAACCTTTAATGTACCTTCTATGGCTTTTATAAAAGCTATTCTATTTCCATTAGCTTCGTGACGTATTTTATATACTCTACCTGCAAATTCAGTTTTTTCATCATATTCTGTATATGTTAACTCATCAAGATTTTCTAAAAATTCTCTTATTCCTTCATCTTGAAGTGCTGAACCCCCAAAGCATGGAAAAACTTTAGATTCTTTTATTAAATTTTTAAATGTATTAACCCAACTCTCTTTATCATAATCACCTTCAAAATATCTTTCTAATAGCTGCTCATCATACTCGCTTATAAACTCAATAAGTTCTTTAGATAATTCTTCTCTCTTAATATCCCCATCTATATAAAATAAATCTTTTGATAAAACTCTCTTTATCTCATTAATAACCTTATCTTTATCTGCGTTAACTCTATCAAGTTTATTAATAAAAATAAAAGTAGGTACTTTATACTTCCTCAATAATTGCCATACTGTCTCTGTATGACCTTGCACCCCTTCTACTGCACTTATTATAACAATAGCATAATCCATTATTCCTATAGCACGCTCCATCTCTGTAGAAAAATCTATATGTCCAGGAGTATCAACTAAATAATAGCTATTGTCATTAAATTCGAAAATAGCTTGGTCTGAAAATACCGTTATTCCTCTTTCTTTTTCAATATTATGACTATCTAAAAATGAGTTTTTATGATCTACTCTTCCTCTATTTCTTATTGACTTTGTATGATATAGTACTTGCTCTTAGAATGTAGTTTTTCCTGCATCAACATGAGCTAGTATCCCAATTGTTTTTTTCATTTTATCACCTTATTCTTCTTTAACCTATATAATAGTCTTATATTATCTCTTACTTGTAATTGTAACAAATATCGCTGTCAATATAAATAGATTAGGTTCTCTATTATTCTCCACAATCTTAGTTACTATAAAAGCTGAATTATTAGGTATATTTTTTATATCTAAAAAAGTTATTTAAATTACTAAAGCTATTTTTTTCATTTTATGAAAATTATTTTTTTCTTCTTGTTTAAAGTATAGAAAGATGATATTCTATGTAATTGTGAAGTAAATTAATTTAATTACTTGGGGGGTAAAAAATGACTAAAGATATGACTCAAGGTAGTCCAGTAAGGCATATTTTGCTTTTCTCTATACCTTTATTAATAGGAAATGTATTCCAACAGTTTTATAGCATGGTAGATACTATAATAGTTGGTAGATTTGTAGGCGTTGATGCACTAGCTGCCGTAGGTTCTACTGGTTCATTAGTATTTTTAATAAATGGATTTGCATTAGGTTTAACTAGTGGATTTTCTGTTATGGTTTCTCAACGATTCGGCGCAAATGATGAAAAAGGATTACGAAAAGCTGTTTCAAGCTCTGTTGTATTATGTACAGCATTAGTTATTATATTAACTACAATAAGCTTAATAGCTGCTAAACCATTACTTCATTTGATGAATACTCCGGATAATATTTTTAATGATGCTTATACTTATGTAGCTATAATATTTGCTGGTATAATAACTACAGTGGCTTATAACATGATGGCAAGTATATTAAGAGCTCTTGGCGATAGTAAATCTCCATTATATTTCTTAATAATTTCTTCTGTATTAAATATAATATTAGACTTAGTATTTATAATAAACTTTAAAATGGGTGTTGCTGGTGCCGCTTATGCAACAATTATTTCTCAAGGTGTATCTGCTATCCTTTGTTTTATATACATCTTAAAGAAATATACTATTTTAAAATTAGCTAGAGAAGATTATAACGTTAAAAAGAGCATGTATATAAGACATTTAAAGATAGGTATTCCTATGGCTTTACAATTTTCAATAACTGCATTAGGTTTACTTACAGTACAAGGCGCATTAAATGTATTAGGTTCAACTGTTATAGCAGCATATACCGCTTCATCAAAAGCACTACAATTAGTAATGCAACCTGCTGTTACTTATGGTGTAACAATGGCAACTTATTGTGGACAAAATCTTGGTGCAAAAAGATATGATCGTATAAGTGATGGTGTTAACAAGGCTGTAAAGATTTCTATAATAACAAGTTTAATTGCAGGCTTTGTACTTATAGCATTCGGTACACAATTTGTTAAATTATTTATAGATAATCCTGATGCACAAATTATCGCTTACTCAAAGCAAGTTCTTACTATTTCAGGAATATTCTTTATACCATTAGGATTAATATTTATATTTAGAAATGCGCTTCAAGGTATTGGCGAAAGCTTTGTTCCTATGATGGCTGGTGTTGCAGAACTTGGAGCGAGAGCTTTAGTTGCTTTCACACTTCCATCATTCTTAGGATTCTTTGGTATATGCTTAGCTGATCCTGTTGCATGGATTGCTGCTGCAGTTCCTTTAGCAATCTATTATTATATTACTATAAAAAAATTGTTAGCTAAATATGATACTTCTGTTGAAGTTATTGCATAAATATAAAAAGGTCAAGTCACAATTTGGACTTGACCTTTTTTCTACTTATCCGTAGTAAAACCTCAAATATATTTCTCAATATCTATCTTTACTTTGCTATCATCTGTTATCTTAAAAAAATTATAATTTACTCTTGCTTATCATCTTAAACTACTTTAAAATATCTATTGCATATTTATATATTCCAAACTTATCAATCTTATGGATTGATAATTATATCTATTGACCTACTTGTTCTTTTATATAATTAGGAACTTCCTCCGGAGCTATATCCAATATAAAGGCAAGTTCTTCATTTAAAAGCTTTTCTGCTGCTTGCATGATTTCATCATCACCTTTATATAACTTTTTACCTATTGATTTTTTAGTTTTTTTACCTAAATATATTGTTCTTATTAAAGTAATTAACTCCTCACAGTCACCACTTTTTAGCATTGATTTAAATTGCTCATTTCTGATTCTATCATCCTCAATCCACGTAGTATCTGCATTTGGTACAATATTTATCAACTCTTCAATAGCCTCTTTTGAAAGAAGCTCTCTCATCCTAATAGTTGTATTATCAACCGGAATTTTTATCACTGTATTTTTTGAGTAAACAGGCTCTAATACATAGTATTCTCTTTCCTCTTTACCTAAAAATTTCTCTTTCTTTATCTCTATAACTTTACAAACTCCTGTAGTTCCATACATTATATAATCATTAACTTTAAACATTTAAGCTTCACCTTCCTTAACTTTAAATTCGCTTGTAGTTTACTAAAATATATAAGACTAAAGCAGTTAATAATTATATTGAAAAATAAAAAAGTAGCTTTAACAACTGGACTTACGTTGTTAAAACTACTCGTTGTAATATTATTATATCACTTTTAATAACTTAATGTAAGTAAAAAATTTATAAATAATTTTATTAAAATGATATAATAAGTTATAAAAATATATTTTGGAGATGATTTTATGACTAATGAAATAGAAATGCTCTCAAAGATTTTTAAGGAAAGTAATAATATAGTATTCTTTGGGGGAGCTGGAATGAGCACAGAAAGTGGGATACCTGATTTTAGAAGTTCTAATGGTCTATTTAATGAAAAACTTAATTTAACCTTTACTCCTGAACAGTTAGTATCACACTCATTTTATATGAGATATCCAGAAGAATTCTTTAATTTTTATAAATCAAAGCTAATTTATCCTAATGCAAAACCAAATGCTGGTCACATAGCCTTAGCTAAACTTGAAAAAATGGGTAAACTAAAAGCAATAGTGACTCAAAATATTGATGGCCTTCATCAGGCAGCAGGCTCAAAAAATGTTTTTGAACTTCATGGCTCTGTTCTTAGAAATTATTGTGTTAAATGTCATGCTTTTTATGATGAAAAATTTATTTTAGAATCTAAAGGGGTTCCTACCTGCATCAAATGTGGTAGCAGAGTTAAACCTGATGTAGTTCTTTACGAAGAAGGCTTAGATGATAATGTTATTAGAGGAGCTGTTAATGCTATAGCTAATGCTGATACATTAATTATTGGTGGAACTTCACTTGTTGTTTATCCAGCAGCTGGACTTATAAATTATTTTAGAGGTAAAAACCTTGTTCTTATAAATAAAAGTACAACTCAAGCTGATTCTAAAGCTAACTTAGTCATTCGTGATTCTATTGGTAAAGTTTTAAGTAAAGCTGTTAGTAATATATAAAATTTATAGACTATACCTAAATAAATTAAATTGATAATAATTTTTAATACTTTTATAATTAAAAAAATAAAATAAGTATATTGGCCAAATTTCATATTAGTCAACATACTTATTTTTTATTTAAAGTTTATGAAAAATATACTTATTTATAAAGTTTATTCAATAGCATATTATCTTTACATTATAATCTATTTTCAATCCTATTTCGTATCTCTTCCATACGTTTATCTAAATCTGCACTTATTTCAGAACATACAAGTAATTCTCGTTCTATTATCTCAGTTTCATCTGTATCAATATTCTTTTTATATCTTAATTTATGCTCTAAACTTGCCCAGAAATCCATAGCTATTGTTCTTAGCTGAACTTCAACACTTATAGATTTTTTCCCACTTTGCAAGAAAATTGGCACTTCTATAATTAAATGTAAACTTCTATATCCGCTTTTCTTAGGATTCTTTATATAGTCCTTTTTCTCAATTAACTTAATGTCATCTTGATTTAATAAACATTCTGCTAACATATAAATATCTTCTGGGAATGAACAAATTACCCTTACGCCAGCAATATCTTTTATATGTTCCTGTACTGCTTCTATTGAAAATTCTATCTCTTTCTTCTTAATTTTCTTAGCGATGCTCTCAGGAGACTTTAATCTTGTTTTTATATGTTCTATTGGATTTCTATCATACTGCAATGAGAATTCCTCGTTTAATACATTAAACTTAGTTTCAATTTCCATTACTGCACATCTATAATATGTCATAAGTTCATTCATAGGTCTCATATTTTCATGTACAACATCTAAAAACTCATCATTAATTATTCTTTCTCTAAAAATTTTTTGACCAATCTCTTTTAACATACAATCACCCTTTACTATTAGTTTAATCCAAGGGGCTGTATCAAAAAAAATTTGATATTTGCCGATAAAGAAAAGGAAGTTCGAATTTGAACTTCCTTTTTTGCGCATAGTAATAATATGAAAAACTTCACAAAAAATGTGATTCCTATGCAACAAATAGGATTTGCATT
>NZ_JACOOP010000045.1:0-29048 GCF_014287725.1 Clostridium sp. NSJ-49
AAGCATTAGAAAAGGGTTTTTCACTTAATATTTATGGAGAATAATTTAAAGATAGATAGGTTGAATAATATAGAATCAAATGTATTATAAAATCATAAAAAAATAGTAAAATTATATAAAATATAGTTTTAAATGATTTATTTAATAAATAAAAAGTTATTTTTATAGTAATATAATAAAAAATTATTAATTAAATATTTTGGGGTTAAATACAAATGAGAGAAGCGAAAAAATAAAAAAATGAAATTATAATATTAATATATTTTAATATAATGAGTATTCTGAATAATATTCTTGGAGATGATTTTATGCTTATATAAAAGTTTTTAAATTATCTTAAATAGGTTGTACTATTCTGAATAATATGTTGTAATAAATATAATTTATCAAAAAGGACAAAAATATAGTTAAGGATAAATTGGAGGAATTTTTATGGGAAAAATAACTAGCAAAAATAATAATTTATTAAGAGATGCAAAACAAAAAACGTCACCAAAAATATATAGTCTTTTATTAGATTTAGTTAATGATGGTAGAGAAGACCTAGCTGAAATGGTACTAAAAATAGATTATTTAATAGAATATGCAAATAAATCAATCAAAGCAAAAGATTTTGAAGAAGCAAAAGAAGCTATTCAGAAGGCTGAAGAAAGAACTAAGATGCTTAAAAGAGCTAAAGCAGATGTGGAACATTTAACTTACTTAATAGAAGGTGTAAACAAAAAGCTAAAGAAGTGATAAAACACTTCTTTAGCTTTAATTTATGTTATTATTTATTTTTTCTATCTCTGTTGAATCCTTTATTTTTACCGCCACTTTTGCCACCTTTTCCTTTTGAACCGGTAGCTACTTCAACGTTTATCTTTCTCTTATTAATCTTGTTTCCTGAACATTTAGTTAATACTTGTTGGTGGATTGCTTCATCAACATTTACAAATGTGAAGTTTTCCATTATATCAACATTTCTTATTTGAGAAGCTCCAACTTTAGCATTATCTTTTATGTAATTTATTAAATTCTTTATTGTTAATCCATCTCTCTTACCAGCTGAGAAGAATAATCTTACGTCTTGACTCTTAGGTGCAACTAAAGCATCTGTTGAATAGTCAAATGAAAGGTTAGTATCAAATTGACTCTTCATTAATGAAGCAATAACTTCAACTGCATCATATCTTTCATTTAATTCTTTAGCAACATCTACAAACTTATCATAATCTTTAGCATCAATTATTGAGCTAACTTCATTTATCATATTAGCAAACTTATTGTTGTATATTTCTTGAACTGTAGGTACAGATTTCTTTATGATATCACTCTTAGTTGTATTACGAATTTGTCTTAAGTATCCAAATTCTCTTGGAGTGATTATGCTGTAAGCAGTTCCTTCTCTACCAGCTCTACCAGTTCTACCTATTCTATGTACATAAGATTCGATATCTTGTGGTAATTCATAGTTAATTACGTGAGTTACACCTTCAACGTCTATACCTCTTGCAGCAACATCAGTAGCTACTAAGAATTTTAAAGCTCCATCTTTGAATTTCTTTAAAGTTTTCATTCTTTGAACTTGAGACATATCTCCGTGCATACCTTCAACCATGTAACCTCTGCTTTGCATAGCTATTACTAAATCATCTACACCTTTTTTAGTTCTACAGAAGATGATTGATGATTGTGGCATATCAAAGTCTATAAGTCTGCAAAGAGCTTCAAATCTTTGATCTCCATGAACTTCGTAGAAGTATTGAGTTATTTTTGATGCAGTCATTTCTGTTTTAGCAATAGCTATATGTTTAGCATCATCTTTTAAGTATTTCTTAGTTAATTTTTTTATTGGTGCTGGCATTGTAGCTGAGAATAATAAAGTTTGTCTTTCTTCAGGAATACTCTTCATGATTTCTTCCATGTCATCAATGAATCCCATGTTTAACATTTCATCAGCTTCATCTAAAACAAAAACTTCTACTTTATCTAATGGTAAATTTCCTCTTCTAATATGGTCTAATACTCTACCAGGAGTTCCTACTACAATATTAGCTCTTTTTAAGTCTCTAGCTTGATGATGAATAGGTGCTCCACCGTATACAGCAACTATGTTAAGTTTTTCGTACTTTGTTAATTTAATTAACTCATCATGAACTTGTAGTGCTAATTCTCTTGTAGGTGCTAATATTATAGAAGCTATTGAATCTCTATTTTTTATGTTGTTTATTATCGCACAACCAAATGCAGCAGTTTTACCAGTTCCTGTTTGAGCTTGACCTATTATGTCAAAGCCTTGTAAAGTTACAGGAAGACTTTCTGCTTGGATTGGAGATGGTGATGTGAAGCCTAAATCATCTATAGCTCTTAATAAACCTTCTCTTAATCCTAAATCTTTAAATGTTAAATTTGTCATATAATACCTCTTTCTTATTTATGTTAATTACTATTTCTCTAGAGTTAAAAACCTATATATTTAAATCAATTTAAATTACGTTACTTTTTATCGACTTTACTAAGTATATAGTAAAATCTAAGTTTATGCATCAAGTATTTATTGTAAAATAAAAAAATAATATCAGAAATATCATAGAAAACGTTGTCATTTACATAAAAAGTAATTGAAGGTAAGAATATAGGTTTGACATTTAAAAATAAACATTTAAAATAATAAAGCGAGATAGCTATTTATTAATAACCAAATAGACTATTGTGTTATTGTGTCATTAAGAGTAGATGGTATTTGAAATGCCATTTACTCTATTTTTTTATAAAAAAATGACTTGAATATTCAAGCCATTTTTAAATTACTTAGGTAATTTTGAACAAATTATTTCTTCAATTTTAGATGGTAAATTATCAATTTCCTCTTTAGTTAATGAAGAAGTATCAATTGGAGCATGAATTGTTAGCTCTACATTTGCAGGTTTGATCCAAGGTCCATTACCATGTTCCATGATTTTATAAGAACCATTCATAGTTACAGGTATAACTGGAACTTTTGATTTTGTAGCTAATTTAAAGCTGCCAGCTTTAAATTCACCAGTTTTATCTCCACGACTTCTTGTACCTTCAGGGAAAATAACCATATTATAACCGGCTTTAAGATTTTTAATTCCATGAATGATAGCTTCGCTAGATTTTCTAAGACTGCTTCTATCCATGAACACGCACTTCATTAATCTCATCCAAGTTCTAACTAGTGGAATTTTTTCAGTTTCTATTTTAGCAACAAAACCTATTAATATAGGCATAGTAGAAAGATATATTGGAATATCAAAGTTACCTTGATGATTACCTATGAATAATACAGTTTTATCATTAGGTATATTTTCAATACCATTAACATTTATTTTTACACCGGCTATCTTCAATAGTGATTTAGCCCAAAGACTTGTGCATTTATGAATAAGTTTCTTACTTTCTTCAATTCTATCTTTTTTTATTAAGTAGTTAACTCTAAAAACAAAAGGTATGCTTATTATTAAACTAATAGCAAACCAAATAAACCAAATTATAGTTCTAATCATATTCAATTCAACCCCTTAAATTTATAAACTTATTTAAAGTATACTATAAGTAAAATTTAAAATCTATGCTTTTATTGGTTGAAAGTATAGTTATAAAGCTTTGAAAATAGCAACTTTCTTAAATTTTAAATACCAAATTAAAACAAAAATAAAGGATAATATTTGTAGTGAACAATAAATTTTAAAAACATATAATGAAATTAACTAAAAATTATAAGAGGAGACTTAAAGTGTCTAAATTTATTCCGGAAAAATTATTTGTAGAATATAAAGACATAGATATCAACAATAAAAAAGATAGAAAATATACATTAACTCATTCTGATGAAACAGCAGATTTATTTTTAACTATAGATAAAAAATATAACTATGAAAAAACAAATGAAACAAGAGATGAAGTATTAGCTGAATGGAAAGAGAGTGATGGGAGATATATATTAAAAGTATATCTTCAAATAAGTTTAGATTCAGATTTGTCTAAAACTATTATTAGAGATAAGATTTTTAGAGAAGAGCTTCCATTAGCGTTAAAGGCAATAGTTTATGGAGATAAAGAATTCTTAAAAGAAAATTCGGAGTTATATAAAGCTAAGGTTATAGTTAGTTTTAAGTCAGATACACCTAAATACAACAAGGTTGAAGAGTGGGGAATAGTTTTAGATTATTTAGAGGATTATAGTAGATGTAATAAGGGTATATCAAAATTATATGTGAGAGATACTAAAAATAATGAAATAGAAGAAGCTTTAATAAGAACTTTAGCATTATATATAAAAATTCAAGTAAATATTTTTGCTGGTAGAGACGCTACTTATTGTTTGAGAGATGCAGAGTTATTATATTCTAAAAAAATAAATAAAGATGATTATTTACAAGATGAGTATGAAGTAGCTATAGGACTAAAAATAGGAATTCCTACACCAATATATAATAATTTTATTATAATATTCTTAATTAAAGATAATGTGATTAATATCAAAGATTCTAAGATGATAAATATGTAAAATAGGCAAAGTAGAAAAATTTGACATATATAAATAGATGTAATAAAATATATTTAGCTAGTGTGCTCTCATAGTTCAATGGATAGAATAGTCCCCTCCTAAGGGATAGATACAGGTTCGATTCCTGTTGGGAGTACCAGTAAAAATCCACAATCCTTTTTATTAGGTTTGTGGATTTTTTTAATATTTATATAAGGAAATTATATAAGGAAAACGGGGATGCATTTATAGCATAATAATTTTTGATAGATGTAAAAGGGGAGAATACTATGGCACAATTAAAAGTAGACTTTATGTCAAAAACATTAATGAGAACAGTTAGTATTAATGTTATTTTACCTGTAGACAAGTTGGTGTTTGATAAAGAGGAAGAAGTTAAACCTTTTAAAACTTTATACTTACTACATGGTATATTTGGAAATAATGGTGATTGGATTAGTGGAACAAGAATACAATCATGGGCTCAAGAAAAGAATATAGCAGTAGTAATGCCTTCGGGAGAAAATAAGTTTTATATAAATAATGAGTATACTTGTGAGAGATTTAGCGACTTTATAGGTGAAGAACTAGTTGAAATGACAAGAAAGATGTTCAACTTATCTCATAAGAGAGAAGATACTTTTATAGCTGGATTATCTATGGGGGGATATGGAGCCATAGTTAATGGACTTAAGTTCTATAATACATTTGGATATGTAGCAGGACTTTCATCAGCACTTGTTTTAGATGAAGTTGTATATGGGACAGAAGAAGGAATAACGGCCATGATGGGTGGTCGCCAATATTACACAGGGGTATTTGGTGATGTATCAAAGATAAAAGGAAGCGATAAAGATTATGAAGCATTAGCTAAGAAATTATCTGGAGTAGAGGTAGCTCCTAAGATGTATTTATGTTGTGGCACTGAAGATTTCTTAATAGATGCGAATAGACAGTTTAGAGAAGTATTAATAGAAAATGGTTTTGATATAACTTATGAAGAGGGGCCAGGAGAGCATAACTGGTATTTTTGGGATGAATATATTTTAAAAATATTAAATTGGCTTCCATTAAATGAATCAGCTCAAGGTATTAATAGTGGAAATGTAGGGATATAATAACTTATATTAATTTGGATATAGAAAAAGGAGCTTAATTAAGCTCCTTTTCTATTTTTAGATATATTTTTAGTTTCTTTACTTTCAAAAACTACTTTTAATCTTTCTAATCCTAATATTAATGCTCCGCCAATAATGAAGAATATAAAGCTAAAGCTTGATAAGTTCATAGCTGGTTTTGCTACTTCTAAAGTTGTAGGTCCCATAAATATTGCATATAGAGAACCAATCATAAGTCCTAATATTAAATATACTGTTTGAGATCTGTATTTCTTTAGTACGAATTTAATAACTTTTATTGTTGTTGCTATACCAGTTAATACTCCTAAACCGAATATTATTAATATTGGTAAGTAAGAGAAATTAAAAGTAAGAACTTCTTTTACAGCACCTATTATTCCGGTATAAAGTCCAAATATTAAAAGTAATGTTGAACCTGATATACCTGGAAGTACCATTGCAGAAATAGCTATCATACCAGCTACAAATACAAATATACCTAATCCGATTGACAAGCTATCTAATGAAAGGTTAAGACCACCATTAGAAGATGCTGGATTGAAGTAAGTAATAAGAGCTACTATAGTGATTCCTATAATAGTAAATAAAATATTTTTGTATTTTCCAACTATAGAATCCTTCTCTTGACTTATTATTAATGGAATTGAAACTACTATAAATCCAGTAAATAAAGAACTTATTTTGTAGATCTGAGCATCGAATATTGATGATAAGAATAGTACTGATAATACCATTCCAGTAACCCAACCAATTCCTAATTTAAATAAGAAAATTAAAGAGTTCTTTTTGTTATCCATATTATCTCTTGATATCAATGAGTTTAGTGAATTTATAAAATCATCATAAAAACCAAGTATAAATGCTATAGTACCACCTGAAACTCCAGGAACACTATCAGCTAAGGCCATAAAAAAGCCACGAATAAAATTAATAATAAACAAATTATCACCTCAAAATTATGTTAATTTATGTTATAAGAAACATTTTAAATCAAATACTAAAATTAAACAATAAGATAAATTCAAAATCTTGGATTTTGTAAATAGAACTTTCTAGGATTTTGGATTTTAAAGTTACATAGAGTGTACTACTATTAATGTATGTGAATAGTGAGTTATATTTAAAGTGTTAAAATATTTATAAATTGTATTAAATATGAATTTACATTTAATTTATTGGAAATTTATATCATATAATTTTAGCGTATGATATAATTAAAAATAAAATATTTTTGTAAATTAGGAGAGTGATTATTTTTGGACACGAGTCTCATATGGCAGATAGGAATACTAATAATTTTGCTTATCATGTCAGGATTTTTTTCAATGTCAGAAACAGCACTAATGTCTTTAAGTAAAATTAGGATAAGGCATATGGTGGAAGAGGGAGTAAAGGGGGCTAAGCTAGTTGAGAAACTAACGGAAGACCCAAATAGGCTTTTAGGAGCGATACTTATAGGAAATAACGTCGTAAATATAGGTGCATCTGCGCTTGCAACTACTATTGCCACGAAAATATTTGGTTCGGCAGGAGCAGGAATTGCAACAGGTGTAATGACTATATTAGTACTTATTTTCGGGGAAATAACTCCAAAGTCTATAGCAAAGCAAAAATCTGAAAAGGTTGCTTTAAAGGTAAGCAAGATAATCAATGTGATTGTTAAAATACTAAAACCTTTTATAGGTATTTTTACTGCTATATCTTCAATATTTATAAGATTATTTGGCGGAGATCCAAAGGCAAGTGAACCATTTATAACAGAAGAAGAATTAAGAACCATGGTTGGTGTTAGTGAAGAGGAAGGTGTATTAGAAGATGTTGAAAAAGAAATGATTTTCAATGTTTTTGATTTTGCCGATGCTCATGTAAAAGACGTAATGGTTCAAAGAGTAGATGTAATAGCTGTGGATATAGATGCAAGCTATGAAGAAGTTTTAGATATAATAAAGACTGAACAATTCTCAAGAATACCGGTATATAATCAAACCATTGATGATATAGTGGGAATATTAAATGTAAAAGACTTAATTATGGCTGAAAAAAATTCAAAACCTTTTAAGGTATCTGATTACATGAGAGAGCCATATTATACTTTTGAATTTAAGAAGATAAAAGAACTTTTCAAAGAAATGAAGAAGACTAGAAATCATATATCAGTAGTGTTAGATGAGTATGGTGGAACTGTTGGAATAGTTACTATAGAAGATTTAATAGAAGAAGTCTTTGGCGATATAGAAGACGAGTATGATGATTATGAAAAAGAAATAGAAGTAATTAAAGAAGATGAGTTTGTAGTTGATGGAAGTGCAAGACTAGATGATATAAGTGAACTTATAGGTGTCAATATGGAATCAGAAGAATTTGATTCCGTTGGAGGCCTAGTCATTGGAGAATTAGGAAGATTCCCAGAGCAAAATGAAGAGGTTCAATTAAACAATATAAGGTTCGTAGTAGAAGAAGTAGATAAAAACAGAATCAAGAAAGTTAGAATATATACTTAAATTAAATAAAGTGTGAGCTAAGGCTCACAAGTGAAAAGTCGACTTCGTCGAGGTGAAAAGGCTACTATGTAGCGGGGAAAAGTTAACTATGTTAAGGGGAAATGCTACTATAGTAGCAGAAAAAAGTATTTCACCTCGTTAGAGATCCTTTCTCTATTGACGTAGGCAATATTTTTCCCGCAGCTTCAGCTGACTTTTTCTCTTTGACGAAGTCAAACTTTTCAACAAAGTGCTTTGCACTTTATTTTTATGGTGATTTTATGAATTTTATGGATTTAGCATTAGATGAAGCACAAAAGGCATATGATTTAGGAGAAGTTCCTGTTGGAGCTGTTATTGTTAAAGATGGAGAAGTTATAGCTAAAGCATGTAATATGAAAGAAGCAATGAAGTTATCTACAGCTCATGCTGAGGTTTTAGCAATAGAAGAGGCCAGTAAAGCTATAGGTGATTGGAGATTAAATGGATGTGATATGTATGTTACGTTGGAACCTTGTGCGATGTGTGCTGCGGCAATAGCTCATTCTAGAATATCTAATTTGTATATAGGGACTTTTAACATTGATATGGGTGCTTGTGGAACTGTGATTAATCTTTTAGATTATGATATATTTAATAGTAGAGTTAATACTAATTGGTGTTATGATAAAAGGTGTAGTGATATGCTTACTAAATTTTTTGATACACGAAGAAAGAATAAAAAATAGAGAGGAGTTGATTATGTGAATCCAGTTGCTTTTGAAATTGCTGGAATGCAAATTAGATGGTATGGAATAATTATCGCTTGTGGTGTTTTAGCAGCTTTTGGAGTTACATATATAACTGCAAAGAAGAAAGAATTAAATTTTGATATTATTATCGACGGATTTTTATGGAGTTTTCCTTTAGCTATAATAGGGGCTAGGGTATATTATGTTGCCTTTGAATTTGAAAATTATCATTCAATATGGGATATGATTAATATTAGAAATGGTGGAATAGCTATTCATGGTGGACTTATTGCTGGATTATTAACAGTTTATATATTTACTAGAGTAAAGAAAGTTAATTTCTTTGAATACATCGATGTTGTAATGCCAGGAGTAATATTAGCACAAGCTATTGGAAGATGGGGAAATTTCATGAACCAAGAAGCTCATGGTGGACCGGTTACAGAACAATTTATAAGTAAGTTTCCTCAATTCATTCAACAAGGAATGCTTATAAATGGAACTTATTATCATCCAACATTTTTATATGAATCTATATGGGATTTATTAGTTTTTGCAATACTTATTTATATTTTATATAAGAAAAAGCAACAACATGGTATTGTTTTGGGAAGTTATATGATACTTTACTCTGTTGGAAGGTTCTTTATAGAAGGATTAAGAACTGATAGTTTAATGTTTTTTGGTTTAAGAATAGCCCAAATAGTTAGTTTAACTGGAATATTGTTAGGTATAGTAGTTATAATTTTTGCTTGTAAGAAAAAAACTAAAAAATAGGATTAATTTACATGATTAGCATAAAGAGCATTATATATAAATATATTTATGTATAAATGCTCTTTTGTTATATAAAAATGAAATGTAATGGGCAATATAGAAGAAGATAATTAGGTTGACCTTTTTTAAGTTGTATGTTAACATATGTGTATAATTAGATAACGTGTCAAAACGTTAAAGTCTAGAGGAATTTATTCTAGTAATTATGGAGAGATGTCCGAGTGGTCGAAGGAGCACGCCTGGAACGCGTGTATAGGGGAAACTCTATCGTGGGTTCAAATCCCACTCTCTCCGCCATAGCCGTGCTAGATGGGGAGTCAGCGGTGCCCTGTAACCTGAAATCCGCTATAGCAGGATTGAATTCCTCACCTAGGCTTTAGTCTATATGGTTTGCCCCTATGCAAGTGATGTTGAGGGTGGGGTCCCACGCGACTTAAGACTATGAACCTCGTCAGGTCCGGAAGGAAGCAGCGATAAGTAGCCCCTGAGTGTGACGTGGATAAATCTAGCCTGAGTTAACTACATAGGTAACGCATATAGATTACTGCCGAAGTGAGGTGCACGGTTTTCATTAAACCTTTCTATAGGAAAGGCTTTTTTAATGTTTAAGAAAGTTATTTGAAATTAAGAATTTGACTATAAATTCTTGAATCTAAGAGATAATAGAAAAATTAATATATATTATCTTTTTATAAAATTTGGTTACTCTTCAATAGGATTAACAATATAGGACAAAAAACAATAGGACAGGAAAATAGGGACATTTCTTCTTACTCAAGAAATATCCCTATTTTTCTATGCTTTTTTATTTTTCTAAGTTTATAAACTGATAGTTTATATTGCTTTTTTCATCAGTGAATATTTCTGATTCAAAAGTAATGTTCCAGTTATTATAATCTATTTCAGGGAAAGTGGTATCTCCTTCGAAGTTTTTAAAAACTTTTGTTAAGTAGATTTTATCCACAGAATTAATAAACTGATTATAGATTTCTCCTCCGCCAATTATAAACACTTCCACAGGAGAATTTTTAAAATTGTTGATAATATCGTTGATATTGTGGATAACTTCTACAGAAGGATTATCCACAGTGTAATTTTTATCTCTTGTCAATATTATGTGTTTCCTGTTAGGGAGAACCTCTGGTAATGATTCAAATGTTTTTCTACCCATAACTATTGTATTACCAGAAGTAATTTTTTTAAATCTCTTTAAATCGTCAGATATATGCCATAAAAGTTTATTATCTCCACCTATAACATTATTCTGTGCAATGGCAACTATTAAACTAATCATAATTATATCCCCAATTCAAATTTTAGTTGTGGTTTAACTGGCTCATAATCTACCATTTCAAAATCATCGATTGTGAAGTCATAGAAGTTTGTTTTACCTTCTTTAAGTATTAACTTAGGTTGTTTATCACTAGGTGTTCTAGAGATTAATTCTTTAGCCTGCTCTATATGTCTATCATAAATATGTAGGTTATCTACAACGTGCATAAATACTCCAGGCTTTAATCCAACGTGTCTAGCTACCATCATCATTAACGCTACATATTGAACTTTGTTAACATGACCTGCAACACAATAATCAGAACTTCTTTGATGAAGGGTTACATCAAGGAATTCTCCTCTAACAGACCACACAGTAAGAAAAGCACAAGGATGTAATCCTTCAGTTTCTTCGAAATCTGAATATTGATATAAATCTATAATATGTCTTCTAGTGTAAGGTTCGTTTTTTAATCCTTTTAGTAATTTGTTCATTAGATCATATTTTCTAACAGTAGCACCATATCTTTGGCCTATTGTATTAGAGTTATTTACTTCCCAGTCTCTCCACCACATAATTCCGTATTTTTCTTCTAATACTGATAAGTCATTGCTTTGGTCTTGATATATCCATAGAATTTCTTTGATAGCTGATTTCCATGCTGTAGGTCTTAAAGTAGTAATAGGAAGTTCTCCTTTAGATATATCGTACTTTTCAACAACTTGGTTTATATATAGTGTATGAGCAGGAGTCCCATCTTTATATTTAGGTCTTATTTTGTGACCTTCTGTACTTGTTCCGTTTGTAAGAATTTCGTTTAATGTATTTTTAAATAATTCATCTGTTTTTGATATAAAGTTTTTAGTCATAGGTTCACCTCGAAAATCTATTTTAATATCATTATAGCATAGTTAATATTAAGAATAATTATTAATAAACAAATATAAAAAGAAACACAAAAGTTAATTTAATAACATAAACTTGGATATAAATAACATTATAATGTTAAAAAAATAACTATAAAAATTTGAGATAAGAAAGATTGTATGCATAAAAATTAATAATTATGCATATGGGCTTTTTGCTATCTGTTAATGTTTTTTAAGACTAGTTTTAAATAAAGTAGATGTTTAAATTTTGGATTAGGGAAAAATCTTTAACTATTAATAAATATTGGGTATAATAAAAGTAGATTAAATAGAGATAAAATGAGGTGAATCCCTTGGCATATACTGCTTTATATAGAGAATGGAGACCTAAAACGTTTTATGATGTAGTAGGGCAAGAACATATTACAACTACATTAAAAAATCAAATTTTAAATAATAGAATAGCTCATGCGTATCTTTTTTGTGGAACAAGAGGTACAGGAAAGACATCAACTGCGAAGGTTTTTGCAAAAGCGTTAAATTGTTTAAATCCTAAAGATGGAGAGCCTTGTAATGAATGTGAAATGTGTAAAAAGATAAATGAGGGGTTAGCAATAGATGTTACAGAATTAGATGCAGCTTCAAATAATGGGGTAGATAAGATTAGAGATATTATAGATGATGTTAAATATCCACCTCAAGAAGCTAGATTTAAGGTATATATAATGGACGAGGTTCATATGCTTTCAGCTGGGGCTGTTAATGCTTTCTTAAAAACATTAGAAGAACCACCAAGTAACGTAATATTTATTTTGGCAACAACAGATCCTCAGAAACTTCCTATAACTATCCTTTCAAGATGTCAAAGATTTGATTTTAAGAGAATAAGTAATAGTGATATAACAGATAGACTTAGAAAGATAGTTACAGAACAAGGTGTTATGGCTGACGATAAAAGTTTGAACTTAATTGCAAGAATTTCTGATGGAGCAATGAGAGATTCTTTAAGTATATTAGATCAAGCAATTTCTATGGGAAATGGGAATGTTCAATATGACACTTTAATAGGTATGCTAGGCCTAGTAACAAATGAGCATTTATTTAATTTAACAAATGCTATTATTCAGAGAAGTGTTGAGAAGGCTATAGGAGTAATAGAGGATGTAGTTTTTTCAGGAAAAGACATTTATTTGTTTATAAAAGATTTAATATCTCATTATAGAAATTTACTTATGGCAAAAGTAACTAATAATCCAGAAGAAGTATTAGATATGTCAGAAGAAAATATAGCACTTATCAAAGAGCAGTCTGCAAGATTAAGAGCTGAAGAAATAATGAGATGTATAAGAATACTTCAAGAAGCTGAGGGAAATGCAAAATTAAGCAAACAAGCAAGATTATATTTAGAATTGGCTATAATAAAAATGTGTAAAATAGAATATGATACATCTAATGAAGTAATATTATCAAGATTAAATAAATTAGAAGAAAATTTAAAGAGTGGTAATATTAAAGTTGTGGCAACTGAAGGTGTCAAAAATGAAATAGCAAATACAAAGCAAATTGTTGCTAATAAAGCAGTTAACAAACAACTTAGTTCTACTTCTCAGAATATTCAAGGTGGAAATAGTAATTCTACATTAAGTATTAATGACGTTCAAAAGGCTTGGAAAGATATATTAGATAGATTTAAGGCTAGAAGAGCTATGATAATATATGCTTCTATATTAACTGGAAGACCTGTAGCTTGCTCAAAGGGAATAGTAACTATTCAATTTGATAGTGATTATAAGTTAAGTAAAGATAGATTAGATAAGGCTGAATACAAAAGCGTGATTAATGATATATTCTCAGAAGTATTAAGAGAAGAGGTTAAAGTTAATTTTATTGTAGAAGAAGAAAATAAAGGTGAAAAGCGTACAGAAGATATATTAGTAGAAACATTTGGCGCAGATTTGGTTGATATTATAGATGAATAAGAGTCATTTAGAATTATATTTTTAGATTATCGCTTATAGTAAAATATTTTAAAATAATATATAATAAAGAATATATTTTTATTTCAAGGAGGATATGTTATGGCAAGAGGTGGATTCCCAGGTGGTTTCGGTGGAGGAAACATAAATAACCTAATGAAGCAAGCTCAAAAGCTTCAAAAAGAAATGGCTCAAGCTCAACAAGAGTTAGAAGAAAAAGAATTCGAAGCTTCAGTTGGAGGCGGAGCTGTATTAGTTAAAGTTAATGGTAAGAAGGAAGTTCTTTCAATAAAAATTAAAGAAGAAGTAGTAGATCCAGATGACGTAGAAATGTTAGAAGATTTAGTACTTAGCGCAGTTAATGAAGCATTAAAGAAAGCTGAAGAAGAAACAGCTAACAAAATGGGTAAATTAACTGGTGGAATGAATATACCGGGAATGTTTTAATATATATTAGAGGCATACAAAGTAAAATCTTTGTATGCCTTATAAATTAAGTGAGATTCAAAATCTGCGATTTTGTTAATCGAACTTACTCCTATGAACGTAGTGAATAGTGAGTTTCATTTAGATTCAAAATCTGCGATTTTGTTAATCGAACTTAACTGAAAGTTAAAATTTATGATTTAAAACAAAGGAAGGAGGAGTAATATGGACTTTTATCCAGTTGCCATAGAAAAATTAATTGAAGAATTTGCAAAGTTGCCAAGCATTGGTCAAAAGACTGCTCAAAGGTTAACATTACATATATTAAATTTGCCAGAAGAAGAGGTAAAAGAATTTGCAGATGCATTAGTTAAGGCTAGAGGAACAATAAAATATTGTTCTATATGTGGAAACTTTACAGATAAAGATCCTTGTGCAATATGTTCAAATCCAAGCAGAGATAAGAATGTTATATGTGTAGTGGAGCAACCAAAGGATATAATGACTATGGAGAAGGTTAAAGAGTTTAACGGAAGTTATCATGTTCTTCATGGAAATCTTTCTCCAATGCAAGGAAGAGGGCCACAAGATATAAAATTAAGAGAACTTGTTGCAAGAATGAGTGCTGATGTAAAAGAGGTTATAATAGCTACTAACCCTAATGTAGAAGGTGAAGCTACTGCTATGTATATATCAAGAATACTTAAACCTTTAGATATTAAGGTTACAAGAATAGCATCTGGTCTACCAGTTGGTGGGGACTTAGAGTACGCTGATGAAGTAACACTTTCAAAAGCACTAGAAGGAAGAAAAGAAATATAGAAGTACTTAGAATATAAAAGTTGAAACAATATATATAATTAAGCACTGACTTGATAATATAAGAATTTTTATCATTTATCTCATAAAAATTACTAAAGGCTTAGAACTAGCTTAGGCTCAGAAAAGTAAAATTTTTTAACGTAATTTTTATTACATAAATAATAAAGTTCTAGATAATATCCAGTGATAAGTTTACATATATATATTATTTCAACTTTATTTTTATAGGTATATTATGAAGCTGAAAATTCATTTAGGGAGTTTTAAATGTATTTAAGTTAAGTATTATGAATAGAATTTACTAATAATGTTAATAATAACAAGTAAAAATATTTTTAGGAGGTTCTATGATTAAAAAGAATATATTAGATTTTCTGTTAATTAAATATGAAAAGGAAGAACGTATAAGTCAGCAAATATTAACAGAGTTAAGAGAAACAATTAATGAAATGGAAGCTGCTGAAAGTCTATTTAATAATACTAACGATCCTAGACTTATAGAAGCAGCAATATATAAAGAAACAGCTGCTAAAAAAAGATTTGATTATTTATTTAGCATTGCTAAGGAAGAATATGGGGAAATTATAGAAATATAACATATAAACTGGTATAATATAGCATAATATTAATTGTGTAATATTATATGGAGGTTATATTATGGATATGGAACTTATTATTTACGGACTAGTAGGTTTAGCTTTATTATTTTTAGTTATAAAGTTACTTAAGTGGCCGATAAAGATACTTATAAATGGACTAGTTGGGATAGTATTATTATACCTAACCAACTACATAGGTGCATATTTTAATTTTTCTTTAGTAATAAACCCTGTTACAGCACTTATTGCTGGATTTTTAGGAATACCAGGGATAATATTTTTAATAATATTTAAGTTGTTTTTTTAAAACTACAGGGAACCTATTTTGGATAGGTTCCCTGTAGTTTCATAGATGGGAGTTAGAATATTTTGAATTGCCAATGAGTGAAAAGCTCTTATATAAGCATTTTATGGAGTAATATAAAAAGTGTTACTATAAAAAATCAGGGTGCAAGCACTACATCCGCTTACACCCGTTATCATAAATAATCATCATATATGATGATTATTTATGATATTAATTTATCCAATGAATATATAAATATACGTGTAAATTCTTGTAAGTTATAATTTAAAATTATATAATCTTAAGAGAAATACAATGCTTATATAAAGTTATAAGAATAGAGTTAATAATAAATTTGGCTTTTTAAGAAATACAAAAAGGAGGAATGTTTATGGCAGCTGGAAATGGAGTTAATTGTGCATATTGCCCTGAACTTAAGAAAGGTACTTGTGATGGAAAAGGTGATGGATGTGTATGTTATAAGTGCCCTAGACATTTAGGTCAATGTATATGTGTTAAATATTGTAGAGAAACAGAATCAGTATTAATTTTTGATGAGGAATAGATATTAAATAAATCTTATGTGGAAACATAGGATTTTTTTTTATTGACAATATTTCATAGGAACAATAATTAATTAATATAAATATTATAATAAAAATAAGATTATATAAAAGAAAAGGAGGCAGAAAATGCACAAGAAACTTTTTATACCTGGACCAGTAGAAGTTAAAAAAGAAGTATTGGAAAAGATGGCCACTCCTATGATTGGGCATAGAAGTAAGGAAGCATCAGAATTACAAAAATCTATAAGCGATAAAATGCGAAAGTTATTTTATACAGAAAGTGAAATATTATTATCCACCACATCTGGAAGTGGACTTATGGAAGGAGCTATAAGGTCTTGTACAGCAAAAAGAGCAGCTGTATTTTCTGTTGGAGCCTTTGGGAAAAGATGGTACGAAATGGCTGTGAACAATAATGTTCCTGCAGATATTTATGAAGTGGATAAAGGGAAGGCTTTAAATGTTAATGAGATAGATAAAGCTTTATCTACAGGGAAATATGATTTTTTAACAGTAACTCATAATGAAACTTCTACAGGGATAATGAATCCAATCGAAGAAATTTCAGAGGTGGTTAAAAAATATCCAGAGGTTGTATTTGCTGTTGATGCAGTAAGCTCTGCAGCTGGAAGTAAAATTGAGGTAGACAAATATGGAATAGATATATGTATAACTTCAACTCAAAAAGCCATAGGATTGCCACCTGGAATGGCAATATGTACTTTTTCTGATAAAGCAATAAAAAATGCTGAGAAGGTTAAATTTAGAGGAACATACTTGGATTTATTAGCTTTATATAAATATATTAAAAAGAAGGATTATCAATATCCATCAACACCATCAATTTCACATATGTATGCACTTGATTATCAATTAGATTATATTTTAAATGTAGAAGGACTAGAAAATAGATTTGCAAGGCATATTGAAATGGCAAATGTAGTTAGAGAGTGGGGAAAAAAATATTTTGAGTTATTTCCAGATGAGAGATATATATCAAATACTTTAACTACTATTAAAAATAATAGAAATATAAGTGTAGCAAATTTAAATAAGGAATTAGGCAGAAGAGGATTCCAAATTTCTAATGGATATGGGGATTTAAAAGAAAAAACATTTAGAATAGCTCACATGGCTGACTGTACAGTTGAAGATATAAATGAATTACTAAGTCATATAAATGATATATTACAATTGAAATAGCTTGCAATTGTAGATAAAAGGGGGGGAATTATATGATTAAAGTATTAACAAATGACGGCTTACAACAAGAGGCTATTGATAATTTGAAACTATTGGGGATTGAAGTTACTAATTATCATTATAGTAAGGACGAATTAAAAAATATTTTAAAGGATTTTGATGTTATTACCATAAGATCAGCAACTAAGATAGACTCTGATATATTAGATAGTTTAACTAATAAAAGTAACCTTAAATTGATAATAAGAGCAGGTGTAGGAGTAGATAATATAGATGTGACCTATGCCAATAAGTTAGGGATAGAAGTTAGAAATACACCTAATGCAAGTTCAGATTCGGTAGCCGAACTTGCAATTGCTCATATGTTTTCAGTTGCTAGATTTTTGGCAGATTCAAATTTTACTATGAGGATGGGTAGTTGGAATAAAAAAGAGTATGAAGGTGTAGAGCTTGCAGGAAAAACTCTGGGCATAATAGGAATGGGACGTATAGGAAGATCATTAGCTAAAAAAGCATCAGCAATTGGTATGAATGTGGTGTATTATACAATCGAAGGTAAGTATGATGACCTTACTTATAAGTTTGAATCATTAGAAGATTTATTAAGTATATCTGATTTTATTTCATTACATGTTCCTTATGATAAGAAAACAGGATGTCTTATTGGTAAGAAGGAATTTGAGTTAATGAAAGATGGAGTATATTTAATAAATTGTGCAAGAGGTAAGGTAGTAGATGAAGAGGCATTGGTAGAGGCTTTAGATAATGGAAAAGTGGCTGGTGCAGGAATAGATGTGTTTGAACAGGAGCCCACATTAAATAAAAAGCTTATAAATCATAAGAGAGTGAGCGTAACTCCTCATGTTGGGGCATCAACTAAAGAGGCGCAGGATAGAATAGCTAGTGAGGTAGTAAATATAATAATAGATTTCTTTGATATAAAGTAGTTTTTTTAGAAGGAAGTGGTACATTAACATGGCTATAATAAGACCTTTTAGAGCATATAGACCTGTAAATGATTTAGTTGAGTATGTGGCAGCTCCACCATATGATGTTGTTAATAGTGAAGAAGCTAGGGCGTTAGTAAAAGATAATAAGTACTCTTTTTTAAGAGTTGATAGAGGGGAAGTAAACCTATCTAAAGATATATACAAATATGATGATAGAGTATATGAATGTTCTAGAGATTTATTAGATAGTATGATAAAAGAAGGAATATATATTCAAGATAAAGAGCCTATGTTCTATATTTATAGGCAGATTATGAATGGAAAAAATCAAACAGGATTAGTTATATGTGCATCTATAGAGGAGTATATAGAAAATAAAATAAAAAAACATGAAAATATAAGGGATGATAAAGGTATAGACAGAGTAAAGCATATAAAATATTGCAATGCTCATACAGGGCCTATATTTTTGGTTTATAGAGAAAATAAGTCTATAACTGATATTATAAATAAATATATTAAACTTAATCCTATATATAATTTTGTAGCTGATGATAATATAACTCATGTTGTTTGGAAAATTGATAACAAAGATGATATAAAATATATAACGGAATCATTTTATAATATAGAAAATTTATATATTGCAGATGGACATCATAGGATAGAAGCCGCAGCTAGAGTTGCTATGGAAAATAAAAAAAATAATAATAAAGATAATTTTAATGATGAAATAAATTATTTTTTAGCTATAGCCTACCCTGACAGTGAGGTAAATATATTAGATTATAATAGAACGATAAAAGATTTAAATGGATACACTAAGAAAGAATTTTTAGAAGAGGTATCTAAAAAATTTAAAATTAAAAAATCTGATAACAATAAGCCAGTATCGCCAGAGAGAAAGCACACATTTGGTATGTATATTGATAAAGAGTGGTATATACTCGAAGCTAATAGAGAAATAATAAATGAAAAGGTAAAGAGTGAGGAATTAGATGTATCAATTCTTCAAAATAATATACTAGCTCCTATCTTAGGAATAGATAACCCTAAAAAGTCAGATAGAATTGAATTTATTGGAGGAATAAGAGGGCTTAAGGAGTTAGAAAAAAGGGCTGATACAGATATGGCTGTTAGTTTCTCGTTATATCCTATTGAGATGAGCGATATTATGAGCATTGCAGATGAAGGCGGAATCATGCCGCCAAAATCAACATGGTTTGAGCCAAAGCCAAGGAGCGGAATTTTTATACACAAGTTTAATTAGTGGTAAATAACAAGTTAACAGTGACAAGTAAATAAAAAAACTGCTTATGCAGTTTTAGAAAAAATATTTTTAAAGTCAGCAATGCTGACTTTAATCATTTAATTTATCACTTGTCGGTTTTAACTAAATTAAAGTTTTGTTATCATTGACTTTAATATAAATGTAGAATTCTTAACTCCGATAGGTGTGAATTTTTCAAAGTCCATATGAGCTCCGTTATTTGCATTATCAGATATTGATCTAATAACTACAAATGGTATTTTGTTTAAGTAACAAACGTGAGCTATACTTGCTCCTTCCATTTCACAAGCTAAAGCTCCAAATTCAGCTTCAAGCCATTTGATTTTGTCTATAGAAGCAACGAACATATCACCAGAAACTATTCTTCCAGAGAAAGTTTTAAAATCTGTAGCTTCTTCACAAGCAGCTTTAGCAGTTTCTATAAGTTTAGCATCACATTTGAAATCAAATGTATCTAATCTTGGGATTTGCCCCATAGGATCTCCAAAGGCTGTTGTATCCATATCATATTGAACTAAGTTCTCAGCTATAACTACATCTCCAGGATATATATCTTTTCCTATACCACCAGCAACACCAACATTTATAACTGCTGAAACATTATATTCAGATGCAAGAATTTGAGTACATATTGCTGCATTAACCTTACCTATACCACAAACAACAGCTACAACCTCTTTTCCCCATAGCATACCTTTGTGGAATTTCATATTTGCTTTAACTTGAACATCTTCTAAGCTCATATCTTTTAAAAGAATTTCTAATTCTTCAGACATAGCGCCTATTATACCTAATACCATAATAAGTCCTCCTATAATATAATTTAAAACAATATTAGTCTACGAATATTATAATGGTTATTTTAAATTTTTAGTAGCTTTCTATTAAATTTAAATAATATCTTTTGTTATTGTAAGAAAAAAACATTGTATATGAAAGTATTATGGTCTAAAATAGTAAAAAATAATACACAAAGGAGAGTAAGACGATGTCATTAAGTCCAGTATGTAGAACCGGATTACTTATAGGAAATGAAGGATTAGATACATTAGCTAAATCTAAGGTAATAGTATTTGGTGTTGGTGGAGTAGGAAGCTTTGTAGTAGAAGCACTAACTAGAGCTGGGGTAGGAAATTTAATTTTGGTAGATAATGATACAATATGTATTTCAAATTTAAATAGACAAATTCATGCTACACGTAATACTGTTGGTATGATAAAAGTTGAAGCTATGAAAGAAAGAGTTTTATCGATTAATCCAGACTGTAAAGTAGAAGCAAAACAAGTATTTTTAACAGCTGATAATCTTGAGGAAATAATACCAAGTGATGTTGATTATGTAGTTGATGCTATAGATACTGTAACATCAAAGTTAGCTTTAGCTAAGTATTGTTATGAAAATAATATAAAAATTATGAGCTCTATGGGAACAGGAAATAAAATGGACCCAAGTCAATTTAGAGTTACAGATGTATTTAAGACAAAGGTATGCCCTCTTGCTAAGGTTATGAGATCAGAGCTTAAAAAGAGAGGTGTTAAAAAGTTAAAGGTAGTTTATTCTGAGGAAATGCCAATGACACCAGATAAAGGTGATGCTGTTCCATCAGGTAAAAGACAAACTCCAGGTAGTATGCCATTTGTTCCACCAGTAGCTGGAATGATAATTGCAGGAGAAGTAATAAAAGATTTAGTTGGAATAAATAAATAAATAAATAAATAAATAAATAAATAAATAAAGTGCAAATCACTTTGGGGAAAGTTTGACTACATCAAAGGAAAAAAATCACTACTGGATAGGAAAGATATTGCCTATCTAGTAGTGAAAAGCATATATACTAATACTTTTTATTTTAATGTTAGTTAACTTTTCCTCACTATAAATAGTAGCATTTTTATATCGATTAAGTCAGCTTTTAACCTATAAGTTTAGTTAGTAACATTAACATCTATTGTATATTTTTCTCCTATTAGATTATAAATAATTTTTTCAAGAGAAGATTTAGTATTTGAAATAGCTTGATCCTTTAATGATTTGCTATTCATCATTATTTTAAACTCATCATAAAGCTTTGTTCTCAAATCTCCAAATTCTTCAGAGGATAGTTGAATATCACCAAATCTCAATAAGCCTAATTCAGGATCAGAATATCTTGTTTTAGTTTCATCTATATTAATGCTAAAAATCTCAGGAGATGTAATAGATATAGTAATATGTTTATTTGAATTATCTAAAATTATATCTTTGGTGGTAATATTAGAAAAATCTACGGAATAAGAGCAGTTAGCGAAAAACGTTATAGTTTTACATTTTTTGAATATATCTAAGTCAAAAAAACTTTTGTCTATTAATACACTCTGGCTTAATTCGACTTCTAAAGGAATGAGTTTATTTACAGTTTTAACTTCATTAACTAAGGTTTCTTCGGTTAGTATAGTAACATCTTTATATATATTTAGAAAAGAACCTATGTTTTTTAGTTTATATGAATATCTAAATCCTAAAAAAATTCCTAATGATAATATTACTAATGAAAATATAAGTAGTTTTTTAAAGTGAAATTTCTTAAATATTTTCTTTATAAATTTAAATATAAGCTCACATCCTGTATAATTATTTTAATAAAATATATTATTATGAAAAAATATATATTACAAATTGAATTAAAGTTAATATAAATAAAATTTGATTATAATGTTAGTTGAGTTTTAGATAAATTTATTTGTATAATAGGATAAGATAACTAATTTTTAGGAGATTTACTATGGAAAACCAAAAGGAAATATATATTGAGCTAGTTAATGGAACATTAAATGATTATGTTATTAAAGATAAAGATAAAATACTTATAGGCAGATTTACAATAGTTGAATTAGACAAAGAAAATAAAAAATGCAATGTAAAGTTAAAGTTTTATAGAGATAAAAACTATGATTTATTAAAAGATGCAATAAAGTCAATATTAAAAGCTATATTTAAAGATAATGATATATTTAAGGCGAATTTTATAGTGAATGAAAATACCAATTTAAGTCCTTTTTTAGATATGGGATTTACTTTAGAAGCAATATTTACAGATAATCTTTTCATAAAGGGAAATTTCCAAGATGAATTAGGGTTAGGTATAAATAGAAATGAATATATTAATTGTAGTAGAAATACTATAGTAGAATTAAAAGGATGTAATATTAAAATAAGAAATTTTACTCCTGATGATGCAGAAGAGCTTACTGAATATTACATAAGAAATAAAGATCATTTAAAAAATTTTGAGCCAACTAGAGATAGTAGCTTTTACACGTATGAGGTACAAAAAGAAATACTGCTAGAGAGTTATAGACAATTAATGACAGGAGCAGGTAGTGATTTAGGAATATATAAAGATGATAATCTTATAGGGAAAATAAAGATTTCTAATGTTGTTTATGGGGTATTTAAGAGCGGTATAGTTGGATACTCAATAGACAAAGAGTATGAAGGTAAAGGGTATATGAAGGAAGCTGTAAATCTAGCTTTAGAATATGCTAAGAATTATTTAGATTTACATAGATTAGAAGCTTCAATCCTTACTGATAATGTTAGATCTAAGGGAGTATTATTATCTTGTGGATTTGAAGAGGTTGGATTAAACAAAAACTATTTATATATTAATGGTAGCTGGAGAGATCACATAACTTTTTATAAGATAATATAGTTATAGTATTATAGGAGAGTATGTAAATGGGAATAGTTTTAACAAATGATACGATAGTAAGTAAAGTTTTAAATAACAATATTATACTAGTTAGAGATAAGTCAGTTGAGAAAATACTATTTTGTAGAGGGATTGGATTTAACAAAAAGTTTGGCCAAATATTAGAAGCTGGTTTAGAAGTAGATAAAATATTTACTATTGAAAATGAACAAAATCAAGAAAATCTTAAAGGGGTCATTAATAGGATTGATAAAAGTTTTATTGGTTTATGTGAAGAAGCTATAAGAGAAGTTTCTGATAAGTTAGGTGAAGAATTAAATGAATCAATTCATATAAGCTTAATAGATCATTTAGCGCTTGCTATAAGAAGAATTAAAAAAGGTGAAGATATAGAAAATCCATTCATAGTGGAGATAGAAACACTATATGCTAAAGAGTTCGAACTATCAAAAATATTTGCAGAAAAAATATATGATGCTTATAAGGTTAGTTTTCCTGATGGTGAATTAGGTTTTATTACTTTACATATTCATTCAGCTAGAAATAGTGGCAAATTATCTAATACTATAAAATATAGTTATTTAAGTAATACAGTAATAGAGTATATTGAAGATTGCTTAAATATAGAGATTGATAAAAAGTCATTAGATTATGCTAGGTTTGTAACTCATATAAGATTTGCAATAGAAAGAATACTTACAGATAAAAGATTGAAGAATGATTTAGTTGGTGTTATAAGGAATGTATATCCACTTGCATACAAAATAGCCCAAGAAGTATCTAAATTTATTGAAGAAGAATTAGAAAAAGAAGTTACTGAAGATGAAGTTGCTTATTTAGCAATGCATATTGAACGATTTAGGGTTTCTATTGAGACATAAAAAAAGCTAAGTAAAACTTAGCTTTTTTTATATTTAAAATTAAACTTCAAAATTTACTACTGCAGTTTCTCCAGCAACAACTGAACCAGATTCAACAGGAGTTATTGATTTAGCAGCATCTACATTAGTTATTAATACTGGAGTAGCTAAAGATAATCCTTTGCTTAATATAAACTCTCTATCTATTTTTATTATTGGAGTACCAGCTTTTACTTTTGTTCCTTGTTCTGCTAATTGTTCGAAACCTTCACCGTTTAAGCTAACAGTATCTACTCCGATATGAACTAATATTTCAAGTCCATTTTCTAAAGTCATAGCGAAAGCATGCTTAGTTTTGAATACTAAAGATAATTCTCCATCAGCAGGAGCAACTACAGTGTCTCCAGTGATCATTATAGCCATTCCATCACCTGCTAGTTTTTGTGCGAAAACTTGGTCTGGAACTTCTGATAGTGGAATTGCATTTCCTGTTGCAGCTGCAACTAAAAAGTTCTTTGGAGCTTCTTCAACTTTTGATTTTGACTTAAATAAATTCTTAAAAAAATTAGCCATATTATTTCCTGAATAAATCAGGAAGTCACTTCCTTTCTCAAAGCAAATTATTATTATAAAAATAAAAGGCATAAGTTTAATCTAACAAGAAAAACTTATGCCTGATTTAACAGTAACATATTTTAATTTTATTATATATATTCAAAATAATGGTGTCAATGCAAAAAGAATAAAAATATTTATCTGAAATCGTTGACAAATGTTGAATTAAAATATAAAATAACTAATATAAATTTAATAATATTTAAATATGAAGCGTGTAACCAATAAATAGGGGCATTAGCTGAAGAGGATATTTCTATATTCTTTTCAGCTTTTTTTATTGCTTAAAATTAAAAGAATAACTTTGTTGGAGCATTTAATATTTAAATAATATAAAAAATAGGAGGATAATTTATTATGATGAAGTATTTTCAAAAATTAGGTAAATCTTTAATGCTTCCAGTTGCAGCGTTACCAGTTGCAAGCATCTTAATGGGTATTGGTTATTGGATGGATCCATCAGGATGGGGAGCAAATAGTGCGGCAGCAGCATTTTTAATAAAAGCTGGTAGTGCACTAATAGATAACATGGGTATATTATTTGCAATAGGGGTTGCGGTTGGTATGTCAGATGATAATGATGGCACAGCTGGATTAGCAGGTCTTGTTTCATGGTTAATGATAACTACATTATTAGCACCGGAATCAGTAGCAATGCTTAAAGGGATAGATGTTGCAGAAGTTCCAGCTGCTTTTGGTAAAATAGCAACTCAATTTACAGGTATATTATCTGGAGTAATTGGTGCTACAGCTTATAATAAGTTTAAAGGAACTAAGTTACCAGCAGCATTATCATTCTTCAGTGGTAAGAGATGTGTTGCTATAGTGACAGCAGGAGCATCAATAATTGCTGCACTAGTATTATTATTTGTATGGCCTGTAGTTTACGGAGCACTAGTATCATTTGGGAAATCAATAGTTTCAACAGGAGCAATCGGTTCAGGAATTTATGCATTCTTAAATAGATTATTAATACCAACAGGACTTCACCATGCACTTAACTCAGTATTCTGGTTTGATGTAGCTGGAATAAATGATTTAGGTAACTTCTGGGCTGGAAAAGGTACTTATGGAGTAGTTGGTATGTATATGACTGGATTCTTCCCGGTTATGATGTTTGGTCTTCCAGCAGCAGCTTTAGCTATGTATCATACAGCTAAAGACAATAAGAAAAAAGCTGTTTATGGTTTATTATTAGCAGCAGCAGTAGGTTCATTCTTTACAGGAGTTACAGAACCATTAGAATTCGCATTTATGTTCTTAGCGCCAGGACTATACGTTCTTCATGCTGGATTAACAGGTATATCAGCATTTGTATGTACATTATTACCAACAAGAGCTGGATTTAACTTCAGTGCTGGTTTAGTTGACTACATTTTAAGTTTCAAAGCTCCAATGGCTGAAAATCCAATAATACTATTAGCGGTTGGATTAGTATTTGCAGTAATTTACTATATAACATTCAGATTTGCAATTACTAAGTTTAACTTAAAGACTCCTGGAAGGGAAGAAGAAAGCGAAGATGAAGTAGAAGTTAAGCTTTCAAACAATAACTATACAGAAATTGCATCTACTATATTAGAAGGTTTAGGTGGAGCTGAAAATATAGTTTCAGTAGATAACTGTATTACAAGATTACGTTTAGAAATTAGAGATAATACAAAGGTAAATGAAAAAATTATTAAATCAGCAGGTGTAAGTGGGATTATAAGACCAGGAAAAACAAGCATACAAGTTATAATTGGAACACAAGTACAATTTGTAGCAGATGAATTTAAATTGTTATGTAAAACTAGTAACGATATGTAATTTGTGAAAAGTAAATGATAAAATAAGGTGTAGTTAGCTAAACTACGCCTTTTTTATATGAATAATTAGAAGAGGTAATTCTAAAGATAAAACTATAAATAATGAGGTAACGTTATTATGGGAAGTAAAATTAATAAGTTATTAAACTTTTTTCAACTATTAGGAAAAGCTATTATGATACCTATTGCGGCTCTACCTGTAGCAGCATTGATGTTAAGATTAGGTAAAGCAGATGTATGGGGGCCTAACTTGTTTGGAGGAAATGGTATACCGTGGATGGTTGCTGCAGGAGAAGCAGTAATAAATCAAATGAATTTATTATTTGCAATAGGTATATCTGTTGGATTAGCAGATGATAATAATGGAAGTGCAGGCTTAGCAGGAGCTATTGGATATTTTGTATTTACAAATGTGACGTATAGTTTTGCTGATCAGTTATATCAAGGTAGTAGTATAATTGATATGGGAGTTTTAGCCGGAATGATTGCGGGAATAGTTGCAGGATTACTATATAATAAATATAAAGAGATAAGATTACCTCAATTTCTAGGATTCTTTGGAGGAAAAAGGTTTGTTCCTATTGTAACATCTTTTGTAATGTTATTATTAGGATTAGTATTTGGTGGTATTTGGCCTAATATACAAGAGAGTATAAATTCCTTTGGTAATACGATAGCTACATCTGAAATAATAGGAGCATTTATATTTGGTTTTTTAAATAGATTATTAATACCTTTTGGGCTTCATCATGCACTAAACTCAATATTTTGGTTTCAATTTGGAGAATTTACTACTGCAAATGGTGAAGTTGTTACTGGAGATATGGTTAGATTTTTAAGTGGAGATCCAACAGCTGGTATATTTCAAACAGGATTCTTTCCTATAATGATGTTTGCTCTACCGGCAGCATGTTTGGCAATGATTTTAGCAGCTAAAAAAGATAGAAGAAAAGCAGTTACAGGTATGTTGGTAAGTATAGCTTTTACATCATTTTTAACAGGAATAACAGAACCTATTGAATTTTCTTTTTTGTTTTTAGCCCCTGGGTTATTTCTGATACATGCTATTTTAACAGGATTATCATTAGCTGTTACATCATTTTTAGGAATTAGGGCTGGTTATTCTTTTTCTGCTGGATTTATAGATTACTTATTAAATTTTAATTTGGCAGAGAGACCTATCTTATTAATATTGGTAGGGGTGGTTATGGGAGTTATTTATTTTATAATTTTCTATTTCTGTATAACTAAATTTGATTTAAAGACTCCTGGAAGAGACGAGAATGATGATAATATTGAAGAATGTAAAGAAAAAGAAGAGGTAAATGTTAATAAATTAGAAGATAAAGAGGTAGCTATTAAACCATTAAGGTCTAAGCTAGATAAAATTGCAGAATGTATTATAGACGCAGTTGGAGGAAAAAATAACATCGAACATGTTGATTCGTGTATTACTAGAATAAGGTTGCAATTAAAGGATAGTAATAAGGTAGAGAAATCAAAGCTAAAACAGATAGGAGCTACAGAAATAATAAGATTAGGAAAAAACAATGTACAAATAATAATAGGAACTGTGGCAGACCCTGTAGTAAGCAGAATAAGAAGAATAATAAAAAATATTTAAATATTAGAGAAGAGATGAATAATCTCTTCTTTTTTGTGGAAATATAAATGTACATTATAAATAAAAAATACAACATATGTAATAAAATAGAATATAAAATGAATAACTTATCCTGGTGTATCAATAGTCGAAAAAAGACTAAAAATGTAGAAAAACAGAGAAATATAAAAATAAACTTAATAATAGGATAAATTAAGATATATTTATAGTTATCAAGGTGATATTATAGATTATGTTCTTAGGGAGCAGCGCTTCCAAGAATAATAAAGCTTCTAACTTCAATTAAGTTAAAACTTATTAAAAAAAGTATTGACATAATAGTTAGTAAGTGGTAAGATAAGAAAGTCGCTTGAAGCGATAACAAAATATGGTCTTTGAAAATTGAACAGAATATAGTTAAAATAAATCCAGCAATTCTTTTGAGAGTCTATTTAAAAAGACTCAAAATAATTTGAGCAACAGATTAAACTTTTTATTGAGAGTTTGATCCTGGCTCAGGACGAACGCTGGCGGCATGCCTAACACATGCAAGTCGAGCGAGTTGATCCCTTCGGGGTGAAGCTAGC